>JANQSY010000156.1 GCA_028279065.1 Cytophagales bacterium | reverse complement strand
AATCCGCACCTACCGCCATAAGAGCATAAGGCAATTCACCCACCCCAACCATCTGACTGAAAAGGGTTTCAGCCTTTTCGGAGTAAACCGCCTCCGATTGCTGGTCGTATTGTTCTTCACTTTTCTGTTCTTCAGGACTTGAACACGAAAACCAGAAAAGAACAGTAAAGAGAAGTGCAAAAGATGATGCGAGTCTTGATCTCATTTTTATTCGAATTTGAAACAAACATAAAAACAAGAATCGAGATTTTTAAAAAAAATATTCGGCCTGAAAAGGAATTCAATATCCGTCAAAATTGAAGCAAAGTATCTATTTTAGCGCGAAATATCGATTCTCAAGGAACATGAAAAAATTAATAATTACTGTCTTTATTCTGGGTCTTACAAACCACTTTGCTCAGGCCCAAAATGTTTATGCCTCGAGCGGAATGGAAATGATCTTTTCAACCGCTAATTCGAACATCGAAACCATAGATGCATCCACAGGAGATGTCATCACTCAAAGTCCAAGCAATATCCTAAGGTGGGCACCAGTGATCAACCTTCAGTCTTACATGAACTATGACATGGGAGAGAATTTTGGAATTTTCACCGGATTCTTCGTCAGGAACGTTGGGTTCATTTCCGATATTCCAAAAGGAACCTATCTGAACGATCCAGGGGTGGAGCCAGATGCTCCCTATGGACAAAGGGATAATGTTAGATACAAGTTCAGGACCTATAACATCGGTATTCCCCTTGGGATCAAGATCGGCAAGATGAACAACTCTTTTATCTATGGAGGTTATGAGATTGCCTATTCTTTTAACTACAAGGAAAAAAGATTCCAGGACGGCAATAAGTCCAACAAGGACGTGTATTGGTTTGGCTCTGCAAATGACCGTGTTCAGCCCTGGCAGCATGGTTTCTTTGTTGGTATCCAATTTCCCTACGGAGCCAATCTTAAGTTCAAGTACTACATGAACGAGTTCTTCAACCAAGACTATACGGATGGAGCTGGGAATCAACCGTATGCAGGTTTTGAAACCAATGTTTTCTACTTTTCATTGAGTTTCAATGTATTGAAGAACACTGATTTCTACTATTACAACCCTGATGCAGATTACGAAGAGCTTTCTATGAAATAGGTCTGGAAAGGTATTTTAGAAAGCCCTGGACGAACTTCAGGGCTTTTTTTATGCTTTATGACTTTGTCTGAAGTCTTTTTCAGGATTATATCCGTTCAACTCCTTTTCGTAATAACCTTCAGGGTTGTACTGCCTTTTTGCGGGATGCGATTTGCATTCCTTTGAACAGGCACCTTCCAACTCAACTCCACAATTTTCACAGATGATCACATGGTTATTACACTTGGGATTGGCACAGTTCACCATGCGATCTGAGATGTTACCGCAGTTAAAGCATTTTGAGATCACGGAAGGGTCTTTGTGGTTTATTTCCGTCTTCAACCTCCTATCAAATACATAGCAGCTGCCTTCAAACCCTTCTCCATCCGTCTCCAGTCCATACTTAATGATACCTCCGTGGAGTTGGAATACATTCTCAAACCCTTGTTCAAGAAGATAGGCACTGGCTTTTTCACATTTGATCCCCCCAGTGCAATAGGTGATCACTTTCTTGTCTTTGTATTTGTTTAACAGCACAACGTTATCCTTGAAATCTCTGAAATTATCGATATCAAGGGTGATAGCATTTTTGAACCTGCCAAGATTGTGCTCGTAATTCGATCGAACATCTACAAGCACATAGTCTTCTCCATCTTTTTGGATTAGGTCATGGAAATCCTCTGGTTCAATGTACTGACCGGTTTTTTGGGTTGGGTCGATAGCATAGAGCCCAGAATTCACGATCTCTTTTTTCAGTCTAACATTCAGTTTCCTGAACTCGATCTTATCTACTGATTCGACTTTGAACTCAATTTCTTTGAACCTTTGGTCCGAGCGGACTTTAGACATATAGGCGTGGCAGGCTTCCTCCGTGCCAGATACGGTACCATTCAAACCCTCTTCTGCAATAATGATCCTGCCCCTTAAGCCCAAGTCAAGACAAAACTCATGATGTTCAAGCCTAAACTGTTCAGGGTTTTCGATCCTGGAATAGCAATAATATAATAGCACTAAATAAGACCCGCTTTCCATAAGCTAGCTCTTTACTTCCGTTGCAGGGTTACCAAAAACAGTAGTTCCCTTCACCACATTTCCTATCACCAGCGACCCGGCGCCGATGTTGGAGTTATCCCCTACCTCTACCCCACTCACTATTGTGGCTCCGGATCCGATAAAGACATTGTTCCCTATCCTGCATTCGGAGTTTATATTTGTTCCAGCACCAATGACATTATAGTCTCCAACCTTGGATTCAGAACCCAGATAAACATTTCCCATGAAAACAGAATGATGCCCGATCTTAACCCCAGGCTCAACCACGGTTCCCGCTCCCAAAATATTCCCATGGCCCATATTCCTTTCCTCGGGAAGAAGGGCTCCTTGATGAATAGCATTCATGGGCATCACTTTCCTAACCTCCTTCAGATATTTCACGGTGTTCTTTCGAAGCCTGACGTCATCATAAGCCACTACTGAGTCGGCCTTTCTTCCAATTAGCTTGAGGTATCCCTGGTCATCGGTCTTGCCCAACACAGGCACCCCATCAATGATCCCATCCGGGTCGGCTTTATCATCAAGGAAGCCATACACATCGAAATCATGGCTTCGAAGAATTCCCAGAACGGACCTGCCAAGGGTCCCAGCACCAAATATGATGATCGGTTTTTCCATAAACAGGGCGCAAAATTAAGTTTTATGGCCCTTAATTGACAGTCTTTGACCTAAAAGAAAAATAAGAAAGAACTCCCATCAGAGGCAGAAAAAAGGCCAACCTATACCTTAAAAGGGTGCCGTAGTTGGGCGAACTCAAACCAAGACCGGCAGCCAACAGAAAAGAAAAAGTGGCAATGGAAACCAGGAGTGCCCATTCCTCTCTGGCCTTCGCTCCCAAGGTTCCCCTCCGAAGAGAAATAAGAATTAAAGAAAGAAACAAAAGGCCTTCGGTCATCATGACCCAAAAGGATGGACTTGATGCAGGTCCCAACCATAGTCCAGTGATGGCTATCCAAATGGCCTTGATCGAATTCCAAATCAGCTCCATCATGGGCATTCCATCAGACAGCCGAACAGGGAAAACATATGTGTTCCTTGAGCTAATGGACTGATGTGTACTAAGCAAGTAATCCCAAAAATTTGAAACGGCGTATACGGGGTGTATCCACAGGAAGATCAGAACTATCCCCATGAGAACGAGGCTCCAAGAAATAGTTTTCCATTGTTTTTCCTTCTCGCCCAGACCGAAAAACAATAGTCCAAAAAATAAGGCAATCAACAAAGGTGGGACCAGAAATGGACGCAAATAGTACAAAACGACTGTCAAAACAATTGCAAGGAACCCGTATGACTTCCTGCCTTTCACCGAAATAATAATGGCGGAAGCAATGATGATAAGAACAAGGCCAGTGGTAAAGGTTTCCTTCTGAATACCGGATGCAAGGAAAAGTGAAGAGGGCAAAAAGAAAACGATCCAAAAAGTGGTTTTCGGAATTGAATACACCTTCCTCAATATTGAGAAAGACCAAAACACCAAAAGGCAGAATATCAAGGAAGACCAAATGGAAACTATCCATGGATTACCACCACTGAGCCAGAAAATAGGAGCTAAGAGCCATGAAAAGAAGGCTGTCCTCTGATTAAAATCGAATCCCGTTTCCGTAGGATGGACTCCAAGAGATAACAGAAGAGATTTTCCAATGTTCAACCAACCCCAAATACCATTTTCCTGAAATTCACTTGAAAGTTCGATGGTAGTTCCGAGGTCCCCTGAACCCAGGTAATGCAGATAAAACCATGTCTGGGCCAAACCGATGACCACCTTCATTGAAAAGATCATCAGGGCCCATTTTATTCCAAACAAATAGGAAAATGAATAAACACCGATCAGGAAAAGGACTATGAGAGGAGGGATACTAGACAGCCATTCCATATTGCTCAAATCCCTCACGGACCAGGTGTGTGCCCATATTACAACTCAGGCATTGCTTTTTGTTGCAATAGGAGTTCTGCAATTCCAAAAAAGCCTGGGTATCAAAACTGCTTTCCATTTCGAATCCCAAAGCCTTCCAATTCTTAACGATCTTATTGCTTTCAGGAGGAATGGACTCATAGATCGAAATAGCCCTATCCTGATAAAGCTCGTTTCCGGAATATTTTGAATAGGAATAAAGAATTGGGGGAATGATGTTGATTGCCAAATTCTCCCGACTCTTCTTCCCCATATCCCCGCCTATTTCTTCAGATCCTTCACCTGAAAACCTGACCCTTGTTTTCCAATATGGATCAACATTTCCATCAAAGATCTCCCATTCGGAACTTACAGTTGTGAAACCAAGGAAAGTATCAAGCAAACTGTCCTTGTTTTGGAGAAAAGCCGCCAACTGCGCTATCCTGAGTGTAGGGAAATTGGAAGGCCGTAACCGAAAGAATTGCCATCGCTTTCCATCGATCACTCTTTTATCTATGTCGACCTTCTTTTTGAGGAGCTGAAAGCTCTCATGAAGTGATCTGGAATACTCATCAGAGCCCCCTTTTCTTAAGAACCCACCTACCCCAAAGAAGAGCGCTTCGAGCTGGTTTTTATCTTTATTGACTTTTCGGACGGATCTCCAACCGATCAGATCCGCAAGTTCCAAAAATGGCTCTTTGTTCTTTTTGAATCCGAAATGGATACAAATCCATCTAAAGATCGCCTCCTCCCAATCTCCCAATTGGTCATCAAGAAGTCTTTGAAAATCCATGGATTTCTTCTGGATCCTGTCAATTATCAACCGATCAATCATCGACCTCAATAGGATCATATTGTTCTCATCGATATACTCCTGGCAGGGTATGGAACCCATATTGGAGATCAGAAGCTCGTAATTCTTTTGGTATTGATAGAAAACCCTTCTGTTAAGCTCAAGAGTATTCAAGGTCTCTCCTGCTTGCTCTATGGCTCTGTCATTTTCAAGCACCACATGAAGGATGACATTATTGTAGTTTGGATCTTTTTGATGTTTGTGACGGATCCAGTCAGAAGCCTTGATGTGTATCTCTACATGCCCAGCCCAATCTATCTCCCCTATCCTGAGTCTTGAATTCAGAAAATCCGGTCCTCCATCGGAATTCGGCGTCCCTGGGTCAAGGACCTCCAAAGAATCTCCCTCGGAAGTTTGGATATCGGTTTTATTGAACAGTTGAAACTGCCAAATGAAATGAAGAAAGTCCTCCTTCAAATTTTATCGTCATTCTACTTCGCTCAGCTTGACCATGTTGGTTCTCAACTTCTTATACATGGGCATGCTGGCGGTGTTTATATAAATATCTCCCTTCTTTAAGATACCAATCTTTTTCAAGATCCTTTCAAGGTCCTCAATTGTGCCGTCTGTGGATTCAAATTTATCATAATAGAACCCTCTAACTCCCCAAAGAAGATTAAGGGTACTTAGGATATTCTTGTTGGCCGTAAAAACAAAAATGAACGATTTGGGCCTGTGGCGTGCAAGACGAAATGCTGTATAGCCGGAGAAGGTCATTCCTGTGATCACCCTGGCATTGGAGACCTCCGCCAATCGGCATGCCATCGAGATAACTGAATCATGAACAAAGATCTCAGAACCAGGGTCCACATCGAAATTCTTATAATAGATATCCGCCTTTTCTTCAATGTTATCTATGGTCCTGGTCATGCTCAGCACGGTTTGGGCAGGGTATTTTCCTATACAGTGAATCTTGCCGTTTTCTGTAATGTGTTTGAGTG
>JANQSY010000137.1 GCA_028279065.1 Cytophagales bacterium | reverse complement strand
AGGAAAGGCTTTCGCTACCCCTGAGCTTCAAGTCGAATCCAAAAGCGTACTGGCTTTTTAGTGAATCGTTTAATGCAAGACTGTCAATGGTGATCCCCGAATAGATCAGGTCACTAATATCGGACCCGGGATCCGCTTCAAGTTTTTTGCCATTCCAATCAAATTGAATTTGCTTCTTTATTCCACGAGGATCAGATATTCCAATTGTAATAAAGGCTTGGTCGTAATTAATACTTTTTAGCAAGCTCGTTTCCAGTTTCTTGTCGATTTTAAAAGAGCCTGAAACCCGGAGATTTGAATTATATACGATCACATCGTAGATCCCTCTCTTTAGAATTTCAGGATTGATCTCGCCATCTATTTTCAAGTTCTCGGGAAGAATATGCCAGTTTTTGGTGATTTGAGCCAACCTTCCTTTCTCCAGATACTCATATACAACAGGAATGGTCAGAATTGGTCCAATGATAGTCTGGGAGTATGCCCATTTAGAACTTACTTCCTCACTTGCGACATTCTTTAATGATTCCCTTTCATATACTATTGATTGAATCAATGATACCGGGATCAGCATTAACAACATGAGCACTGTTATCGTGATCAGTTTGATCGTCATTGAATTGCTGATCCAATTAGTGATTCTTTCGAATGGTGTCTTTTCAATATTCATGAGTAATCTTTATTCTCTAATAGTTTTTCAGTAGATTCTCAATTGCTTTCAGATGCTTTTTAAATGCATTTTTTCCTGATTTTGTGGCTGCATATTTTGTGTTGGGTTTTCTATTCAAGAATTCCTTTTTAAAACTGATATAGCCTGAATTCTCCAACGATCTCAGGTGGCTGGCAAGGTTGCCATCGGTTAGGTCCAACAGATCTTTCAGTGAATTGAAGTCCAATTGATCATTGACCAGGAGTGCTGACATAATTCCCAGTCTGACCTTGTTTTCAAAGGCCTTATCCAGATCCTTTAGGACTTCCTTCATGAATTATACTTGCGATGTGCCATCACTCCATAAATAATATGGAACAGACCGAAACCCAGGGACCAGAGAACTAAAGTGTAACCTGGAAAGAGCAGGGAGACTATTCCAATGGATAATTCTATAACTCCGAGACTACGGATCTCCTCTACAGTGTATTTGCCAACATTAATCAGGGCAAGGCCGTAGAAGATCAATGTCAGTGAGGGCAGGAGGTTGGCAAAGCCATGACTTAAAAAGATCAGACAAACGGATCCTCCTGCCGCCAGGGGAATTGCCAGGTTGATCAGGATCCTTTTGGTCTGAAAATCCCAGACCTTTTGTCCCCTTTTCCTGGTCTCCCTGGTGGTCAGAAAGATCACACCTCCAATTGACAAGACCATTGTTCCGGTTGATATAAGCAATAGTCTTTGCAGTTCTCCTAATGAAAGCTCTACGGGCTTAAATAGTGTAGGATCGATTCCTGAATAGACCAGATCCCATAATAGCCATACTCCCAGAAGAGCGATGGTCCCGGCAACGATCCCGGACAGACCGCTTAGGGAAATAAACCTTGAGGATCTGTCCATAATATCCCGAATGTCCTTGAGGTCCTCTTTGTATTTTTCTCTATCCATTAGAAAGTACTTTGAAATACAAAGTAAGTAGAAAATTCTTTTCAATGCAATTCTTGATCTGTTTTTCCTTGTTCTATTGTTCCTGGACCAGGATAAAGAGGTTTTTCTCCTCCAGGCCTATCACTTCATGGAGTTCATTTACCGGGATCTCAAAGATGTCATGTTGGAAAAGCTGGATCTTCTTGTTTTCCAATCTGAACTCAATGCTGCCCTTTATTACCGTCAAGGTTGTAGGAAACTTAGCCTGATGCTTCTTTAAAATTTGATCTTTGAGAAGACCAATTGAAAAATATTTTAGCTTGTTGGTTTTCTTTATCACAAATACGGATGGGGAAGCCGGGTCAAAGTTGATTTCTTTCAGAAGGTTCATTGTAGCAAGGTGTTTAGGTTTCAGGCAAAAGCCATTTCTCTATTGTACTTATTTCTGTATTCCAGTGGGGTGAGGCCTGCATACCTTTTGAATATGGTTCTAAAGGCTTTATTATCTGTATATCCCGAGTCAAACATGACCTCGCTTATCTGAGAGGTGGATGATTCCAGCTTCTTCTTGGCGGCTTCAATGCGCAATCTCTGGATATATTCGATCGGTGTATTGTTTGTTGCCTTTTTAAATCTCCGGATAAAATTTCTGGTGCTTGTTGATGTTTTTTCTGCCAGTTGGTCTACACTTATCTTTTCTGAATAATGGTTTTCGAGATAATTCTGCACCTCAAGTATCTCCGCATCCTCATGGTCCTTTTGGCCGTTGAAGACCACGAACTGATTTTGATCGAGTCTGTCAAACTCTATTTCAGACACCTTGGAGCACCAGATTGCTGTTTCCCTTCCATAATATTTTTCGATAAGGTAGATCACGAGATTCAGGAAGGAATAGGCCCCACCGCTGGAGTAGATCCCATTGTCCTCACTGATCACCTTCTCCGGTATCAGTTTTACCTCCGGGTACATCTGTTGAAACTTATCATGGGTAAGCCAATGAGTGGCGCAGGATTTTCCATGCAATAGGCCTGTTTCGGCGAGGAGGAATGCTCCCCTGCAAAGGGACGCGATCTCTGCATTTTTTTCGATTCTTTGATCTCGAATCCAGTTGACAAGGGCCTTGTTTTCCCTAATGTTCTTTTCCTGGTTTCCTGCTATTCCCGGTATAATGATAAGATCCGGGCTTCGGCCTTCTTCAATGGTCTTGGTTGGAACAAGAGTGAAAAAATTGTTATAGGCTATAGGATCTTTGCTAAGCCCGACAATATCGATGGAGAACAGATCTTCCTTGGATCCGAGTTTCCTCCGATGAAACTGATTGGCCAATTGGAACAGGTTCAGGGTCCCGATGATTGTATCTACAATAACGAATCCTTTAGGTGCAAGAACATTGATCGATTTCATGATGAGACAAAGGTATCATGGCATTTTGTCTTTATCAACCCTTCATAATGTCGTAAATATACCCCTAAGTGGTGTTGATAATGACATAATTTTGCTTCCAGATCAATCAAAAAATTTTCAATTATGAACTCACAAGCAATTACAGTTTTTTACAAATGGACAGCTCATCCTGGCAAATTCGATCAATTAAAAGAGATCTATGATGAGGTTTTTCAGCAGATGAAAGACACCGAACCCGGTACCCTAAGTATGACCTACTATCTGGACTCTGATCAGGACGCATTGGTTGTCCATGATGTGTTTAGGGACGCACAGGGAATGGGAGCCCATCTGGGTGGAACCGCCGCTCAGCATTTTCCTAAACTTGTAGAAATAGCCACACCCGGTCCATTCTTTTTCTGCGGGGATGTTCCCGAGGATCTTAAACAGGCGGCAATCGGAATGAAAATGGGTGCCGAATTCAGCAACAGAATCGACGGGTTTTCAAGAGACTGAGGTAACTTGACCTGTCATCATTGGAAGTAATTGGAGTAGGCGCCCAGGTGCTGCTCCAGCTCTTCCAGAGATCTTTTTTTAACTCCCTCTTCTTCCGATTTCAGACCATCAAAAAGCTCCTTCATGGGAAGAAGATAATTGTGAAGTTGCTCATGGGCTTCACCGGTCATGGTGCAATTCTTGAAAATCATTTTGAACTCCTCTTGCAGGCCTGTGACGAGTTCCCGGTCAACCGTCCCTGAGGCTTCTTCAACAAGTAACTGCATATTCTTAACCCCCTGAGTGGTTTCCGGATTCGCTATCCATTTTTTGCCGTCATCCAATTCAACCTTATGACCACCTTGGCCACTATGATGATGGTGCCCCTCATGGTGCCCACAACCGGTTAAGACCATAAATGTGATGATAACTACCAATAAATTCTGCATAACTCTTAACTCTTAACTCTTAACTCTTAACTCTTAACTTTCATCTTCTAATTGCATAAACCAGCTCATCCTCGTAATTCCCCTTTTTTATGATGGTTTTTTCAAATCTTGCTTCTAATTTGAAACCGCATTTCTCAAGTGCTTTTTGTGATCCGATATTTGATCCGAAGGGGGTAGCAAAGATCCTGTCGATATCAAAGTTCCTGAAACTATAATCGACCATTTCCTTGATCACCTTAGTAATGATCCCATTTCCCCAAAAAGGTTCCGCCAGCCAATAACCGAGTTCTGCGTTCTTTCTGAAAATATCATCTTTAGGATGGATGCCGATCGCCCCTGAGGCTTCTCCATTTATTTCAATCGCAAAGACCCTTGTCGGGTCGGCCTTCATTGCTCTTTCTATGAACTTGATCCCGTCTTCTTTGGTATAGGGGTGGGGAAACAGATCGGTGAGATTTTTTGCTATTTCCCAGTTATCAGCATACTTGAGCAGGCTGTTCAGGTCGTTTTCATTCCATTTTCTCAGTTTGAAATCCAAAATCCGGAATTTGCTTCTCTAAACTTCAAACTTCAATCTCCAAACTCCAAGCTTAAATTTCATTTATCTTGCATTTGATGCCTAGGATTCATTTCTGGTTATGTATTCTGCTAATTCCGGTTCAGGCTCATGCTCAGTCTTATGTTCCTGGCAAGATCTATCTTGACAGTAATGGTTTTGTAGAGTTCATCCCTGGAGACCTTCCAATCGTGATATCTGCTCCGCATGGAGGGTATCTTGAACCTTCAAACATCCCTGACCGAAATTGTGCAGGTTGCGTTTATCTTCGGGATTCGTATACCCAGGAGCTTTCGAGAGAGATCAGAGAGTATTTTTTCCTCAGGACAGGATGCTACCCGCATCTCGTGACCAACTTACTTCATAGAAAAAAGTTCGATGCAAACAGGGATATTGTCGCTGCTGCTGATGGTAACCCGGTTGTAGAGGCTTCCTGGTATGCATATCATGAATTCCTTGATTCTGCAAAGGCCATGGTGATCAGGGATTTCGGACGTGGGATCTTCTTTGACATGCATGGACATGCCCACAGTATTCAAAGGTTGGAACTGGGCTATGCATTGACAAAAAGCGAATTGCAACAACCGGATAGTGTCTTGAACACTCCAGTCCTGGTCAAGGAAAGCACAATCCAAAGATTGGAAGGAGATAATTTTAACAAGTTTGATCATGCAACCCTGCTCCGAGGGGATTCAAGTTTTGGGAACCTGATCCATCGAAGGGGCTTTCCCGCTGTTCCCAGTGCCAGTATTCCATTTCCTCTGAACAACGAACCCTACTTCAACGGAGGGTACAATACCAGGAGGCATGGTTCTTTGGATAGTGGGTCGATCGACGGGATCCAGATAGAATGCAACCAAAGTGTTCGTTTTGATTCCCTTGTCAGAAAGGGTTTCGCTGATAGCCTGGTCTCGGCAATGATCGAGTTCATAGATGTACATTATGATAAAATGATTGACCCTGGTTTTTGTAGAATTACCGCTCTCTTATCAAAGGAAAGGAAGATAAAACCTTCTATATGGCCCAATCCTTTCATGGAAGAGCTCTACACAGATCTTCAAGTGGAGGGGCTCAAGGCATGCTTCTATGACCTTCGAGGAAGACTTGAAAAATGTTCTTCGGTGCAGAACCAAACTATCAATGCACAGGACCTTCCACCCGGAAACTACCTTTTGTTGGTTTCAGAATTAGGAAGACCGATTTGGTCGGGAATCGTTATCCGGGAATAGAAACCCCAATCAGTAATGGTCCTTCGATTTCCAAGGCGAACTAATCATTACAATACCGGCCTGAATTATTTCCTGATGGCGAAGTTCAAACCAAAATCCCCGAGCCTAGCTTTTAGATTTTTCCCGTTTGCGCGTATAAGGGTAAAATTCGAATCGATGATCCCATATTCGATTTCTAACACAGGGAAAGTATCGACCTGAAGCACATTTAGCAATATGTTTCCAACTGGGTCATGACTGGAACAAAGCCAGGTTCTTGTATCACTATTCAAATGAACCGAATGCAATTTTTATGTAATTCAGCTTCGTTCAAGGGGTTAAAGGCATAAGAATCAAATCCATATTCATAGCTTTCTCTTTTGCTGGAAATTTACTTACTCCCTCGCCAAACCGACTTTGGATCCTTCATGGGCGGATTGTGAATTTCACTCCCAGTTCATTTAATCGCTGATATAGTTCTTTTCCATGGCCCTCGATAAGAACAAAGTTGGAATCCAATGCCATACATCCATTTTTGAGAAGTTGAGTACTATCCATTTTAACCCCATTCAATAGGAAATTTGAATTCACCTGGCGACTGTCATAAAGCCAGAATCTACGATCTCCATACATATTCACGGATTTGATTTTTTCTTCTATGTAGGGGTCGTTGAATGGATTGAATACATAGGAATCGAATACAAAATCATATCCATTGTGATTTTGATGGATCACGATTTCCGCATTGTTTTCGAGCGCGATCTCCTTGATCTTTAATGATCTTTCCTGAAGGGTTTTCACCTTTTCGACTGGAAAAGATGACGCCGAGGCAACTTGCCCTGCTTTTTTTCCAAGATCCCAATTCTTCCAGATCATAATGATCATCGTGAGGATCAGCAGTCCAAATTTCAATTGTTTTGGAAGGACCTGCTGCCTAAAGACCAGATAAGATCCGATCAACAGGGTTAAGGGAAGGAAGAGGAAAAATCGGCCCTTAGAATAAAATATCCCTGCATTATTATATACCTGTTGGATCTTGGGAATTGAAAAAGTAAGGATCAGCAATGCCAGAATAGAAACGAAAAACCAGATCTCCTTTTTTAGATGCTTGCGAAAACAAATAAGCAATAGAATTAAAAACAAGCCAAGATATAGGAGCCCCCAATTCGGAAATATGGGCAAAGTATGCTCAAAGTGGTCTGTTCTTGAAAAGCTTTCAACAAAGGTTTTCCATTGTGGCTCAAGTCCCCACATCTTATGCCTTATCCTTTCAGGATGGCGGGCATAGAAATCTTTTGCCATGTAGTCTAACAGGAAAGCAGGCAGAACAAAAATCGATTTTAGGTAAAATCTCAATGATCCATAATGATGAGTGTAGACATAGATCATTATAGGAACCATAATGAATATTGCGTTTGGATTGGAAACGAATGCAAATCCGGAGGCGAGAAAAAGGAAAGCGACGTTCCTCTTGTTGTTGGGGTCGAGTAGGCCAAGGAAGAGCACCGGGACAAAAAAATGTGCTTGTACAAACCCCCTCGAAATGGTGGTTAAAAAATTATATTCGATCGGGAGGGCAATCGGGGCGCATATGATCGCTAGGGCCCAACCATATTGCTTTCGGTAAAAAAGCATGATCCCCAACACCAAAAAAGGGAAGATTGCGAGAAGGGTAGTTGCGATTGGAAGGGAAAAATGAGAGGGGATTTTGGCCCAAATAAGTGGAACTGCCAAAAGTGATTCAAGCATATAATTATAGGCTTGCCCATAAAAACAGGGTTCATAAAAAAGCCCTTGAGAATAGTCCAAGGCTCCGCACCAAAAAATGGCCTGGTCTATATCGGTATAAACGAACCCAAAAAAGTACAGGCTCAGAAGCCGGTCCGTAATCAACAGGATCAATAAAAGCAGAAATAAGTGTTTGGGACTATGCCATGGAAAAGCCATCATTGCCTGGCAAAGAAATGGCCTTAGGATACAAAACCAAAAAAGGTTTATCTCGGAGGGAGGGAATGAAGTGGGCGACTGAAGAGGCCCATGCTATTTTGCAAAGGACTCCACTTTGCCTTAGCGTAGCCGCTTCGGTGAAGCAAGGCGCTCACCTCCGGATTCGCTGAGTGACGATTATTTTTTTGGACTTTGCAGGATGTGGTTTTCGAGTTCCAAGGTTTAAGCCTCGTTTTCAGTTTTCAATTTTCAGTTTTAATTTATCATTCTCCATTTTCCTTATCCGCATTTACCTCCTTTGCTTCACGATATCCATCAATGGCCAGACCTGTATTTGCTGTAAAAACACAGGCGAAAAGGACAGCATAAGCGGTGGGGTCATGCGCTTGGAGATTAGTCCCATCGGAGAAGGTGTGGAAATTTTCCAGATAGGTTAGTCCGACAGCAGTAATGGTCAATAAGATCCCCAGAAGGACTTTTTTTCCATTATAAATGTAGCCGGGGCCCATAAAAAAGAAGTTCAGGATCGCAGATAACCAGGGATATTTCATAGTTCAGGGATTTGGGTTTTTGATTTGCCGTTGCCCAATGTAGCCCTGAAAATTCTGAAAATAGGTTTCTAGCTGGTAACCTAAAAGTTCTTTTCCCCCCAGTCAAAGAGGTCCAGGAGTATGGGAATCACGGATTCGCCTTTGGCGCTTAGTCGATAGAGGCCGGGTAGCCCATTTTTTTCCTGTTTTTCGATCAGATCGAATTCCTGGAGTTCCTTAAGATGGCTTGAAAGAACCTTATTGGTCAGAAAATTGTCCGCATCCTCATAGTCCACCACCGCATCCTGGACCCTGTTCTTAAGGTCATTGAATCTAAGCCCTCCATTTCTCAACTGATACAGGATCGATCCTCGCCACTTTCCACCCAGCACTCTCAACGATAGCTCCACCGGGCAGGCTACCTGGTTCTTGATCTTCTCTATGCTGGATGAGTTTTTGGTTTCGATCATTTATTGGTGCTCCTGATAATGAATTTACAAAACCGCCGGTAATTGACCCATTTGATCAGCAATAATCTGGATCAGTTCTGCTTAGCTCTTAAAATTTTGAATTCAAAGAATTGCTTGTAGATGTCATTATGGTAGCATTGAGACATGCTCTGGAAAAAGGAATTGGGTGTATTTGCCATTGGAAGAGCTAAGAAAATTCTGAAATTTTATTTAGAACAATTCTAAATAAGATTTCCTTTACTAAGTTTGTGGGGTCTGGTAAACTGGGGCGGAATCTAAAACCGAACCAAGTTTTTTGAGGCAAATGTCCTATAGGAATAAATAAACCGATCACCATGGAATACTCGACTTCAAAACATCTGAACGATATTCTGTTGCCCTGTAATGGCCGCTGTCAATCAGAAAGGCAAGCAAAGTTCGAACTAAACTAAAGCTGAGATGAAAGAAAAAATTGGATTGTTCTGGGGGTCAGACACGGGAACCACGGAAGTAATAGTAAATCAACTCGTGGAGGCCCTGTCCGAAAAATATGAGGTAGTCCTCCAGGATATGTACAAGGTCAAAAATGAAGACTTTGATAAGTACTCGAAAATGGTGTTTGCTTTGTCTACCTGGTACGATGGGGACCTTCAAAGCGACTGGGATGTCTATTTTGAATCCTTTTGTACACTTGATTTTTCCGGGAAGACAATCGCCATCTGCGGCCCCGGAGATCAGTATGGTTATGGGGAGTTCTTTTGTGATGGCATAGGAATTATCGGTCAACAGGTTTTGAATACCGGTGGCCGGTTAGTAGGAGAATGGTCTACCGAGGGATATGATTATGATGAATCAAAAGCTGAGTTGAAACCAGGGATATTTTGTGGGCTTCCTCTTGATGAAGACAATCAAAGCGACATGACAAAGCATAGACTAGAAAAATGGACGGCTCAAATCCTTAATGAATTCGAAAACGAATTAGAACCTCAAAGCTAGTTCAACTAGCATCATACCCATTCTGATAACGACGTAGATGGTACTTTGTAATTTCTCAGTACCATTCTACTCATTATTGGCTTTCCCCTTCTTGATAGAAGAAAAGTCCGTTTTATTGATTTTGCCTCGCTTCCTCTTGTAGTCTTGACCGTGGTCAATGGACTGGATAGTTAAAGCGGGTCAAGTAGGGAAAGGAAGTAGATCACAACTCAAATCTCCCTACCGCTTCCTCGCATCCATTCCAGTTAACATTGATCGTTTCATCGCTGAACAAATAATCTTCCGGTTCTAAAAGATCCGGATAGCCCTTCCAACCCGCTGCGGGTCCATAGAAATACCCGGGCTTGGCATCAGGATCCATTGAGGCGCGGATAATCCCGGCAGCTCCGTCCTCTGCTGATTGTCCCTGGCTCATAAAATCCCCGCTATTGTCCATGCCTCCTTCCGCGGCAGTGGTTACCTGCAGGTTGGTCAATGCCAGTCCTGGGTGTGCCACCAGTGGAATAATGTTCTTTATCCCTTTCTCATCCAGTTTCTTTTTCAGTCCGTAGGTGAAGGCGCAGTTGGCAAGCTTGGTCTGATGATAGCGTTCCCATCTTGGCCCCTGAAAACTCGTATTTTCCTCTTCAGAGCCGTTTCCACCAAGATCTCCTCCATTCTTCCCAAAATATTCGGCTTTTAGGGGACCGCCCAGCCTGGCCATGGAGCTATGGTTTACAATCCTTGCTTCAGGACTCTTGCTTAGTAGGGGGTACAGTTCCTTGGCGATCAGGAAATGCGAGATCACGTTGGTTTGCATCTGAACATCATAGCCGTCAACCGTGGCTTCGTCTTTCATGGCCATAACCCCGGCATTGTTGACCAATACATCTACCTTATCATATTTGGACTTGATCGTATCCGTGGCCTGACGCACACTTTCAAAGTTTTGCAGGTCACAAGCAACGGCATCAAAGTTTCCATTTGGAACAGCCTCCTGAAGTTGTTGAAGAGCGCTTTTTGAGCGTTCACTTTCCCTGTTGAGGAGAAGTACTGTGGCTCCTTTTTTTGCCAGCTCCCTGGCGCAAACGAAACCTGTTCCTGTGGTGGTACCCGTGACAGCGGCGACCTTGCCGGTCATATCCTGACCATGTTTTTCTATAACCTCAGGAAGGTGAAGAGTATCTAAGTGGATTGGCATGTGATATTGTTTTTGAGTTTTTTAATTGGATCTGAACATTCAACAAAATTCTTGGAAAAGAGTTGCTCCACTCAACACAAATTCACGAAAACTTAACACAAACAACCGAAACTCTTTTTCGTTTGGAACTTTAGAAATGAATCCTTTCAATACTTCCTCAATTCCTAATTTTTAACTCCTCGTTCCTAACTAATATTTCTCTTTCCGCTTAAAGAAAATCAGGTGACCCTCATTTTCAGATGTTTTAAGTTGAGCATGGAATCAAATTAAACTCCCAATGAAGAAGGCCATACTTTTTTCTTTCATCCACCTGGTTCTCTTTTCATGTAGCCTTTCTGCCGAGGACCAGTTGTCGACGAAAGATTGGATCTCAGATCTGGATTTCCTCCAGGAAACCATCCATCAGGACTACAGTAAACTGTTTGTCAAGATCAGCGCCGAGGAGTTCGATAAGGAGGTCGAAAAATTGCGAAAGGATATCCCAGGACTGGAAACCAACGAGATCATCTTCCGGATGACCGAATTGGTTGCGCTTTTTAAGTATGGTCATACCGGGGTTTCCTTTTCCCGGTCCCTGCATTCCCATGGGGAGGGGCAAACTCTCAATTTTCATTCTTTCCCTGTCAATTTTTATTGGTTCTCCGATGGCCTGTTTGTCCAGGGAGTACATAAGGAATATCAAGACATAGTTGGCGCACAGGTGATCAGGATCGGCAAAGTAGAGGCCATGGAGGCACTGGATCGAATCCGACCCCTGGTAAGCATCGAAAATGAATCCTTTTTCAAGGCCTATGGCATCCATAATCTTAGAATAGCCGAGATCCTTCAGTACAAGGGAATAATTGATAACACCGAGGAATTACCTCTGCTGCTCAAAAAGGATGGCAAGGAATTCAAGACCACCCTCAAGGTCCTGGAAGACGTAACCCCGGATTTTGAATACGGATATATTGTTGGAAACGAGAATTGGGCAAGCGCCCGTAAAAAGGTTGAGCAGGATCCCCTTTGGATCCGCCAAGCTCAGGATTGGCGTTATTCTTCTTCGCTTCCGGAAAACAAGGCATATTATGTCCGGCATAGCGTGGTTAGAAACCAGGATGAACGGACGATCGCAGACTTTTTTGATAAGGCGATGAAGGAGTTCAATGAGGGTAACTATGAAAAACTCATCATCGATGTTCGCCTGAACGGGGGAGGGAATAATTACAATAATGCCCATGTGATAAAGTTGCTTATCCGGTCGGAGAAGCTCCAGGAGCCCGGAAGCCTTGTGGTGATTACCGGTCGAAGGACCTATTCCGCCTGCCAGAGCTTCATCAATGAGATGGATAACTATACCCCAGTGATCTTCGTAGGGGAACCCAGCGCGGAGAATATCAATTTCATGGGGGATAACCGGGTGGTCGTTTTGCCCAACTCAGGCCTGAATGTTCGTTTATCATTTGCCTGGTGGCAGGACAAGCCCCAATGGGAAAACGATGAATGGATTGCACCTGAGATCTATGTAGAAATGAGTTCTGAGGATTATGCCGACAATAAGGATCCTCTTTTAGATGCTGCCTTGGACGATGAATTGATCGCGATTGCCGCAGGGCATTTGGAACATCTGGAACTGGCCTTTAAGTCCTCTGAAAAGGATAAGGTCATTGCGGAGGTAAAAAGACTCATCAGGGATCCAAAGTTCAGGTACCTGCCTTTGGAGGATGACATCAACATCATTGGCTATCGGTATATGAACAAGAAGGAGTATGAAAGCGCAAAACTTGCATTTTGGATCAACACCGAATACTTCCCTGAATCGGCAAATGCTTGGGACAGCTATGGTGAATGGCATATGAATATGGGGGAATTCGACCAGGCGATCAGCCTGTATGAAAAAGCGATTAGTCTAAGCGAAGAGGGTGATTTCGTTAATCAGAACGCCAAGGCCATGCTGGCGAAGATCAGGGAGCATCAATAATTCAAGTCGTCATTCCGAGTCCCGAGATTTCGGGGCGAAGAATCTTTACCACGGAGGGTGAGATTCTTCGCTGACGCTCTCAATGACGAAAGGGTTGGGGTTTTTTTGTTGACTCCTTCCCTAATATCTCAATTTTTTCTCCTCTCCAATTAATGAGAATCTCATGACGAAGGCATCTCTTCGGGAGAGCGAAAGTGTAGGGGCTGCCGACAGCGAAGCGCATAGTGGGTGGAAACGTTAAAGAAGGTAAAACAGCGCTATATGAATGAGATAATAAAAAGGACAACGGATGTAGAAGTATAGATTAGAGACCTGATAAGAATACTGCGTAGGTATTTCTTTTTGACCTTAATATTTAATAGAAATGCGATCAGGGCTATGACGACCATTAGTAATCCACCCAATCCCCACAAAAATGAAGCCCCGGACAGATTGGTAGCGACAAAAAGATTTCCAAAGACCAGGACCAGCATGAAGACTGAAAATAGGAAGCTCAGAAGGATCCGTCGGGACAGAATTATTTTTTTGAATGGTCTGCGAAAAGCATCATCGAACTCCGATTCATTAAGCAAAAAAATTCCACCTAGCAGGTATCCAAATGCAAAAAGGGAACCGAATATGGTTGACATAAATTCGGCTCCCGTAATTCCATACATGGCCATAACAAAACAAGCCAAAACAAATAATCCAAATACGATTTCGAACTTATAGAGCTTCATTTTATTTAGATATAGTAAAATCTAAAAAGGCCCAGCAGTGCAACGATTATTCCCCCAACCTTGAAAAAGGCTCCCCACTTTTTATGAAATAACTCGGCCTTCTCTTCATTCTTGGGTCCAAAAAGATCTATTGCTTTAAAGCCCACAAGCAACATAAAAAACCCAGCTAGGATATTCATAAGTGCAAAAAAACCATCCATTAATTATCGATTTGAATACCACCTAACAAAATAGAGAATTACTACTGCCATTAATATTGCGAAAACCAATGATACAAACTCTATCCATCCGAATTTGCCCATATATCTGCAGAGAATAAATGCTGTGGTTGGAATTGAGGCAAGGATCCCAAACCAGGCCAATCTTATTCCTTTTTTATCCACAAGTTTCATTAGACCTAATTCCGATTCTCCTTAATAACTGTAGTATTGGAAAGGCGGTCATGAAATCCATCCCTTGTGAAGAGGTAGGAGACATTATCAAAGGGAATAAGCCGGCAAAAAGTTCTAATTAGGATATCATTGAGACTTGGTTTCTTATTGTCAATGGTAACAACTTTCGTCTTGGTCAGGTATTTACCAAAGGTTTTTTGGTACTTGAATTCCGTAAAAATGAAATACCCAAAAAATCCGGTCAGAAAAACGATGTACCCTATCAGTTCCAGGATTGCTTCATCCTCGGTAGGTACGAATAAACCGACAATTATTGCCATTACCATCCCGGCCAGAACAAATGCAATAAAATCAACTACATAATGGATCAAGCGTGACATAGGAGAAGCCTTTAACAAATCAATTTCCTTATTGTCCTCTGCTTCTCCAGTTAAGTCCTGAACGATTTTTTGAATTTCTCCCGGATCAATATTTCTTGAAATAAGCTCCTTCTCCGCCGCATCAACGGCCTCTTTCTGGAAATACTCTCTTTTCATTTTCACTATTTTGACCAACTCCCTCGTTGTTCTTTTGGACATGGCATCCTTAAAGTTTTGTTCCATGTTATCTATTTTATGATGTCCTAACCCTCACAACTCCAAACTCCAAACTCCAGACTTCAAACTTTTTAATCGACAGAGCTTAAGCGAAGTCGATCAGCTCTCTTATTTTTTCACCACCCTCTCCACAAACTGCTCCTCATGGGTTTTAACCTTAACAAAATAGGGACCTGGTGCTAGTCCCTCCATGTCGATATCGAATTTGGTCTTTCCCTCGGGTAATAAACCCTTCCACAGCCTCTTTAGAACGTAGCCTTTTGGATCTCTAAGCTCTATCAGGGCGAATGAATTGCGATAAAGATCAACCTCCAGCGCGAGATTCCCTTGTGTGGGGTTAGGATAAACATTTACCTTGCTAGGTGTGATGGATTCCTCTGCCAGGGAAGAGATCAGAGGTATGGAGTCGCCATACCTATAAATGTTCCGACCCGACAGGAATGCCACACTATCATTGATCTTCCAGAAGCGATTGTATGCCGCTCCTGGATTGGTCATCACCCAGGTATTTCCCCCATCTGTGGTTTCATACAGATTGCTTGTGGCCCCGGTCCAACCTGTAAGCGAATCGATAAACCCGATGACCTGAACACCATTGAACGCTGTATCTACCTGCCTCATGACCCAAGTTTGCCCCGAGTCTGTTGAGTGCAAAAAATTTGTCCCCTGGGTCGCAATGCTGGGCTCGATCGATCCGTAATAGTTTTTTCCATCCGGACTTTGCAGTTTCCAGACCAACTCCCCGGAAACCCCTGTTGTGAAGAGCTTGGAAAAACTTTGACCTCCGTCATCGGTATAGAGGATGATTGCTCCTTCAGTTGAATCTCCTTCACCCGCTATCCATCCCTTGGTTGGGCTTACGAAGTGCACATCCACGGCTGCTTCCAGCCAGGGGCTGAGATCTGTATAGGTCCATGTTTGCCCTGTGTCGAGAGAACGTACCATGAAAGCGGGCTTGGCCCAATAGCCTACTCCGTAAACGGTGGCCGGATCCGGAGATGATAGCCCGCAGATGCCCGGGATCTTGAAAGGAAGACTGGGCATGATGTTGGTCCAGTTTTGGCCTCCATCATCGCTGTAATAGAACACCGAGTCGCCGAGGGGTAGGCCCCCGCAAATACCGATATCATCAGTTAGGAAGTCGATACAGCGAAGGTA
>JANQSY010000054.1 GCA_028279065.1 Cytophagales bacterium | reverse complement strand
TCCCAAGGCCGGTAGGGACGAATCCATTGTTGACAATAAGCGGAATATCGGAACGCAACTGTGAAAAAATTGCCGAAGAAAAAGGCTGGAATATTCCCTATGATTTTAATCCCGATTTAGTTCCAAATAAAAATGGATCGTCGGTAGTGCCAGGGGTTCAGTTTACCGAAAGGATGACCGGCTATTTCACAAAAGATGCTAACGTTGATTATGAAAAAGGTTTTGAAACCGGCAAGGCCGAAAATTCCGAGTTTGATTTCATATTAACCATACAATCGGATGATGTTAAGACCTTTGTCCAAAACAAATCCCACCAGGCAAAATTAAATGGCGTTATGAGGGCGAAGGCTCTTTCTGATTCCGCCTTAAGCGCAATAAATGGAACCTTTAACTTGTTTGTTGATAATCCGGATGAAGGAGAGGGCAAAAAAATGCTATACAGTTGTCAACTCCTGTCCGAGGAAGGCAAGACATACTATTTTGAAGGCTTCAAGGATGTAAAGGATGACAAGGGATTTGATGTTTGGTCAGATACCAGTACTTTATTCATCACCGTTTATGATGGACCCGATGCCGACCAGCCAGTTGTTGGGAGGGGAAAGTTAAAAATCGAACTTAAGGATTTTATGAAGCAAATGACAACGATGAAAGCCTTGAATGTGAATTCGAATACCGAAGGGCTAAAGGCCATTGCAACATTTGGAAACTTCTTTAGCAAGAACATTTTCGAGCAATACTTCAAACCCTGAGCGGGCTCCTTCGATCTGATTTCAAACGCTTAAGCTGAGTTCAGATCTGGATAACAAGGTGTAAGTAAAACTATTTCCCCAGATGCTTCTGGATTTATTGCAGGTTTGTATAAACTCCTTGAACTCCCAACTCCTGGCAAAAACCTGGCACCCTGCTGACCACTTATTTACATATTGTGATTCACCTTTTGCCGTTGCCCTGTGAATATTGATTCCGAAAAAACCTGTTTGTTCCTTTCCGGAGTCATAATCCAATACACTATCCCGATCGAAATCGCGAATGACCGTGACCGGTTTAGCCTGAACCAGAGCCTCATACCTATTTCTATGTTTTCCCAATCTGTACGAGGACAAATATTGTCCCTCCTTAAGTATTGCGGTGCCTGAATCATTGATGGGATCATTTAAATAGGTGAGTCCGGGATCGGCGGTGGCCTTATAGGTTTTTAGAGTCCAGGTATTGTCATACTTCCAGAAAACCCATATTTCATCATCAAATCTATTAGGCTGATCGGTCTGGGATCTAAGACCCACGATATTAAGGTTAAACGGCTTTGAATCATCGGAAAAATAGCGGAAGCCTTTACCGTCCATAGCTCTGATCAATGATTCCAACCTTGGTGGGAGTGATTCAATGGGGCCCTTGATCTTAACCTTTCTCGGGACCTTGCTTCTTTTCTTTACATCCACCAAGCGGTTCCGCTTTTTTACCTCGCCCAAATCCCTCGCCTTCATGCGATTTGCTGCTGTTATTACACTTTCTCCGGGTTTGTTGAAAAGGAAATTTGGATCGAGTATGGCTTCTGGTCCCAGATCGAAGGAATTGAAGTCAAATTTCCTCCCTTTTACAAGATCTCTTCGCATCAGAACCTTACGTTTGCCTGAAGCCCTGGACCTTATCATGGACATGTCAACGCAGGGGCATTCTTTCCAATCATAATCCTGGAATTCATTATGCCCCCAAATGTTCTCATTGGAAATTGCAAGTTCCCTCTTCAGAAACTTCAGCAATTTGATCAGTGGTCTCAGCTGTACCTCTTCAAGACTCTGAACCCTAAAGTCCCCTACCATACAAATGCCAACAGAGAAAGAGTTGCTTTTCCCGACATGATATGATTTCACCTCAAGATCGTTGCACCATTTAACCGTTCCGTTCTTCTCGATCACGAAGTGGTAGCCTATTCCCGGCCATTCGTTTGTCCGAACATGATATCTGGCGAATGATTCAGCGCTACCCGTCTTGGTAAGACTATGATGCACTGCAACATGAGTGACAGAAGCAAGGGGTCTCGAGGAATACTTTCGAATCGCATGTCTAAGGAGTCTATCTCTGTAATCCAGCGTTCCGGGAATAAAATCCATACTATTTACTTTCGTTGATTTTACCGGAGTCCTCAACACTCGATTCAAACTCTCCGTCGGGTCCTCTTCTAACTATTATTTGAAATGAATGACCACCTTGTTCACCCTCCTTGCATACTTCGAAAAAAACCGTTTGCCCTTCTCGAAGAAAATGACGTCCAAACAGGACCTTGGTTGATGCCTTAAGGCGATTGAAAAAGCCCTTGACCGGAACCGGTTTAAGCTTGAGATCTAATTTCAATTCCTTCAAAGCAAGGTATTGATCACCCCCAAATCCAACCAATAGGTCCTTGGGTATATGCTCTCCCTTGGGTGGATGGCTGGCAATCCTAAGCCACTCCTCCATTTGCATTTCATGCATGGTGATATCGGCCCTTATAGCTTCTTCCACCAGCTCCTGGGCCAAGCCGGGAACTTTGTTCTCCATCCGAATGAAAAATTAAGCTTCCTAAAAACTCCTTCGGGAGAAAATCTCACCCTTCGGATCTTGAACCAGTTGAGTAACCCAAATTTGTTTGTCCAGGCTACCTTCGGCCAACTGGCTATCCTTACTTTCCCCCTTCTGGGATCTCGATGTTCTCAACTATTGCGTTAATTACCTTTTCCAGGCCTGCCGGTAATGCTGATTCACTCACATGGAGTTTAACATCCAGGGTTCCGCCTCGATTTACAGTGTTCTCCCTATTGGAGGTATTTTCAATCGAACCGTTAATGCTTGCCGAAACGAATTTCGACAGAATTCCTGTGGTCCCAATTTTCGCTGAAAGTTTGGATTTCTTCTCATTGGTTTCCTTAACTATTTGAGAAATATTATAGTTAAAGTTGACGCTTAAGGAGTCAAAATTTAAACTTGGGACCTTGGTCAACGCCAGGATCGGAACATTCACCTTTTTGCTTGCCTCAGTAGCTCCTGTAGCATCCTTTTTCTGTGCAACTACTTCAAACTCAACATTGCCAGCATCCTTTAGGGAATTGACGAAATCAAGCGTCGTCATTGCGGCCAACTTATGAGCTTCAATTGTAGTCAATAAGGGAGAGGCAATAATAAAATCCAAGGGAATTTTAGAAAACTCCGATGGGGACGCTACCATAGGATTTGTATCTGCATCGTCCTCTGAATCAGATTGTTTGTCGCTTTTCTTTTCTGCCATTTTAATAAAATTTAGGTTTTACTCTTCTGAATTATTACTGTCTTTGGTTTCGATCACCTCCGATGAATTTGTAAGGTGAACCATTAATTTTTCCAGCCCATAGGGCATTTCCGTGGTTCCTATCTTCATTCTTATCGATATGGCCGATGAGGACTCTGTCTCTTCCTTGGATTTAACCTTTTTTGCGCCAATACGCCCACGTAAGGATTTCGGTTCTTTGATCAGGTACCATGGTCTTGAGCTGCCTTTCTTATCCTCCTTAACCCAATTTTCTCCTTGACGATTGGTCCATTCCTTTGTCTTCGAAACTTCAAATTCATAGGAGAATTCCGCTTCATTTATTGACAAGGGTTTAACAGGAAGCAATGCCAGGTTAGGGATATTTAGCATCATTTCGTTTCCGGCATCATCGTAATATTCAATGATCTGTGAAAACAAATTGCCATGCTTGGCATTCAGTTCTTTGAGTCTTTGAACATCGGATCTGGGAAGGGTTTGATTGTCTGCCTCCAAGTCCCTTTTCTTCTTCAGGATTTCCTGTATTTCCTTTCTTCCCTCTTCCCCCTCTATGATTGTGCTGTATTCTTCCGGATTATTTTCCTCCAGGTCCTCTTTCTCTTCTTCTGTGTATTGGTGGCGAAATCCCATCTGAAGTAAGAAATTCAAAAAGGATCTTGCGGAATGGATCTGAGCCTCAAATATTGATCCAAGCGGTGCAAGCAAAGCAGAAGAAAGGGTAATTTCAGGCATGTTCTCATCAGGGCTGTTTTGGGGAGTATTTTCTTGATTTGCCATTTCGTTTTGGATCTTTAAGCTGTAGGTAATTTATACTGAGGCCAAAAAATTCTGGCTAGTATTCCTCCTACTGCCATCAGAGAAAACTCCAAAAGATTGGTTGGAGTAAACTCTATGAATCTTGCCAAGAAGAATATCAGAATGGCACAGGCAAGAAAAACACCGAAACCATAGAGCTCACTTTTCCAGCTATTGGCTGGGCGGTTAAAGAAGATCTTGAAGATCAAGCCTCCAAATACGAAGGACATCCAAACCAGTCCTTTCCGATATACATGGAAAACCTTGCTAAAGGTGGGGTAGTCCTCAGAAAACACCAGGTAAAGATCGATCAACACCAATGCGCTGAAAACAACAATTATGATCGTTCTTACTGCCTTTAGGTATTTCATAGTTCAGCTCTAGGGATGTCTCATTGACCAAAAAAAATGTCCGTACGCAAGGCCAGACAAAAGAATTATAGAAATGATAGTATTGGTTCTTTGAAAACTGGAGAACTTTCCCAGCAACCATAGAAGAATAGAGACCAGCGCAAGAAGCGCTACAGCAAGCATCTCGTTGGATATCCAGGAAAAAATGTCATTAGGAAAAGGATTTTTATAAACCCCTAGAAATAAGTGCCCACAAATGGCTCCCAATGCGAAAGGGATAAACAAAAACTCTCCCCTGGACCATTTGTTCAGGAATACGTTGGTGGTATCCTCATCGTTTCCTATCACATTTAAAACCACCTCAAACACCACGTAGAGGAGCGCGAAGACAATAAGAAAGATTTCTATTGTTTTATAGTCCAATTGAAATGGGTTTAATCAAATCAAACTGAAACAAGCATCAAATCACGCCCGAAATCAATCCCCATTTTTGGGGATATTTAGTCGAAGGCGTAGACTTGACAGGCACTTTTGACCATCTGGGCTCTATTTCGTGCCTTGAACTTCTCGATGGGCCTCTTTCTGTCAGTGATAGCAGTGTGCTCGCTAATGAATAATAAGTCGGCGATCTCATTTGTGGAATAACCGTTCACGATCATTTTCAGGACTTCTAGTTCACTTTTGGTCACATTACGGCTGATGGTCTTTTTTGTGATCACAATGGCCCTCAGGAAACTGGTGATGGGTTTGATCAATGCTCCGATAATGACTGGGCTAGGGAATGCATATTGATTATTTCCTTTTTGGTTCCCGATAAAGCATCCATGCCACTGTTGAGAGAGGATTTCTGGATCCACTTTTTTAGCTCTAAAAATGCCAAAAAAGGTCGCCGGGAGAATGACGGAATGGCCATGGTTGTATATTTTGGAACCAACTAACGCACTAAAACCACATGACCATACCAAGAATTCTATTCCTGGTCCCAGCGGTTCTGTTGATCCCCATGATGCTTGGAGCTCAGAATCAATTGATTAAGGAGGAAAAAACGGGGATCCCTGATATACGGATCTTCAAAACACCCATTTCAAGCTTACGACTGGAACAAAGCAAGATCGGAGATTGGGGACATACCTCAACTGCCACACATATCCTGGATGAGGATGAGAAGGTCCTGTTGGCCGTCAATGCCGGGATCTTTACCGAGGAAGGGAAGCATGTTGGAATGTTCAAGATCAAAGGGTGGAATCTTTCACCCATGAACGATTACAGCTCTTTCTTTTGCATGGATCCATTGGTGGGCGACAAGCCGGGATTCTTTTATGATCAAGATTCTATTCTCAAGTACCACACCGTGGTCCAGAATATTGCGCTAATAAAAAATGGAGATGTTGCTCTGAAGGGAAATGACAAGGTGTTTGGCTCAATCGTTATGGCAACAAGAGAAGGAAACCCAGGGTATGTTTATTTTATCTCCGGTTCCAAGGGAAGGTCGGGGGAGGAATTTGGGACCCTACTTAAGAACATGGGTTTTAACAATGCAGCCTTACTTGAAAAAGGTCCGGAATCGCAACTGGCATTGAGAATTAAATCGAAAGAGGGGCCATACACCGTTATTCAAACCTGTTTTGAAGAAGGGGTGTATGAAGAGAAGGATTGTAATCCCTTGGTTTCCGTTCCGTGGTTCTTTGTTATAGAAGAAAAATAGAAATCTGAGGGATTACCCCTGAAGAAGGGCGATGAGACCTCAGAAACTGGGATTCTTCTCAGGTCCTTGATTATCTAACACCAAAAATTTCATGAACTAAGGAATCGAAATTTCCCGGCCTGCTAGGCCTTCGCCAAAGGCTATGGCCGATGGCGAAAGCATCCGGGGAATGACGTTCTTTTTTTACTTTTCCAATCTCAAAACTGCATATAGCTATGATCATTTTCCAAACGCCAACACCCAACCTGCTAAATAGTATTGATTTTTATAAAAAAGCTGGTTTTCAGGTTCTGTCTGAAAGTCACCCGACCATAGTTTCGGATGGCAAGGCAGTGATGGAGATCAATCCCGATCGATATGCAAGGGCCGGCTTAAAGATGTATGCAGAGAGTTGGGAAAAAGAAGCAAACGAACTGGCACAGCATTATTCTTTTTGCAAAATTGAGGATGGATACTTGCTCTCTGATCCAGGTGGCGTTTGGGTGTACCTAATCGAAACTTCAGCCCCTCCCTCCTATTCAGCTGACGAAAACACCTCATGTCTTTTCGGAAACTCGATGGGACTCAGCCTTGAATGTGTTTCAATGGCCAATTCATGCAATTTTTATGAAGGTCTGGGGTTCAAGTTAGCTCAGGGCACAGTGGACTCTGGATGGATTGTGCTTACCCATAATAGTGGATTTAGCATAAGTCTGATGAAACCCAATACTTGCCCACACCTGTTCTTCAACCCTTCCCTTACATATTTTAATGGAGGAAAAAACGATGTGATCATTCCGAAGATCCGGGAGGCGGGAATCCCTATCACAGAGGAGATCACGCATTTTAACCCAAATGGTGAAGTGGATAATGTAATAATCCGTGATCCGGGAGGATTTGGATTCTTCGTGTTTAATGATTGAAAAAGGTTTAGAGTTGTTAACAAAAAACTGCGAAAATCTCTGAGTTTGTCCGTTAGGAAAACGAAGAGTCTCTCGCGAGCTACATTGCAAAGGAGGAGTGTCGAAGCTAGGCTCTTCGGTCATATGGCATTCGCCAAAATCCCTCAGAGAAGCAGTTTTTCCGAAGGTGGACAGTGAAAGGTGGATAGTTAAAAGTGCAGAATGCAGAGCTAAAAGTTGTGAATTTGAAGCCCTAGGATGAAGAATTCAATAACTAATCAATAATCATAAATCCCTAATCAAGCTTTTTCCATTTAATATGGGCTTCATTTTTATAAAGACGTCCCAAAGGAAGTTTGATTGACCCGATTTCAACACTATTTGAACCAAAGGACCTGATGAAATCAGCATTGATCAAAAAGGATCTGTGGATACGGAGGAAATTATTGGGAAGCTGATCAACCAATTCTGATATCCCGATCCGCGTCTTCATCTCCTCCTCTTTCATATGCAATATCACATACTCCTTTTGACTCTCTACATATACCAGGTCCTCTAAATCGATCTTGCGTTCGGTGCGACCTACCTTAATAAGAAATTCTTGAGACACATCAGGCCTTTCCGCTCCGGCCATCTTTTCCTTTACTCTGATTATTGCTTTGGAAAACCTCTCCAAAGAATAAGGCTTGAGCAAATAATCAAACACTTCCAGATCGTAGGCTTCTACTCCATGTTCAGAATAGGCAGAGGTGATTATGATCAGTGGAGGATCCTTTAGGGTTCTTAAAAATTCCAATCCGCTTATCCCAGGCAGTTGAATATCCAAAAACAACAGATCTATCCTATTCTTTAATAAATAATCCTGAGCATCAAAACCATTCGTGAAATGCTCCGATAATTCCAGGTCCCGAAAATGGTCCAAGTAGGAACGCAAAATCTGAACAGCGGGAGCCTCATCCTCTACCACCAGGCATTTTATCTTTCTCTTCATATCAGCTCAAGGGCATTTTTAGAAGTGTATGAAACTGACCTTGTTCTATCTTTTGTTCAAGGGTATGCTTTCCTCCAAAGAGCAGTTCCAGTTGCTTTTTTGTGTTCTCCAAACCTATCCCTGATCTAAACCCATTGAGATTGTCATCATTCCCTGAAACTGGATTACTGACCTCAAATACAAGAACCCCTTCTTTATCAGAGATATTGATCTTCACTAGGCTTTCACCCTGTTGATCAGAAATCCCATGCTTGAATGAGTTCTCGATAAATGAAAATAAGATCATCGGTGGGATCATCGCATTGAGATCAAGATTCGAACTCTTTAAGAATTGAATCTCCAGTCTGGTTCCATATCTCAGTTTCTCGAGGTCGACGAAATCCTCGATCAAATTCAGCTCCTTACCCAAAGCGATACTTTCCTGGGTACATTCTTCCAAAATGAACCGATAGAGATTCGTCAGCCTTAATAATGTACTGCCGGCACTTTCCTTCTTCTGGAGAATCTCATTGTACAGGGCATTCAGCGAATTGAAAAGAAAATGAGGATGGACCTGGGCTCTCAGAAAAGCAAGTTCTGCCTCTTGCTTCTGCTTTCTGAGTTCCCTTTCTTTCTTCAAAGTTTCAGTCAAGTCGAAATAATACTTATATGCGCCAAAAAAAGCCTGAGCCATCAACATATAGACCATTAACTGCGATATTCGGTACCAATTCCAAAATGTAAATGTGTATTCCCCATGAAATAACCAGGGATAAACAAATTGCCAGGTGATGATCCTGTTGATAAGTACGAATCCAAGATCCAAGCCAAAGACCATCAGCACTGCAAGGGGCCATGATGACTTATTCCAAAACTGCGGCAATACCCAATAAAAGATCAAATAGGCAGCCAACATGGTAAGAGGCATTTTGGTCAAGAATCCCATAAAAACCGGGAAAAAGTCCAAATCATATAGTGCTGCGCTACCGCTTACCAAGACCCAATAACTGGTCCAGACCAGCAAATGCTGCTTCCATGTTATGTTGATTCCGTTTTTCAGCTCGGTCACGACCCAAAACTAATTCTAAAGTGGCCTTTTCACATGATGATCAACCAATAGCAGATTTATGCAACGAGCAACATGAATCAGAGTCAAAAGCCTTTCATAGCTAATTCAGGCTTTCCATCATACTTCCTTATTATCTGTTTAACCGATCAAGTTCTTGGCCAGGTACAGTCATATTTTGGGCAAAAAAGCCTAATGAAGACCCAAATTTTATCCATCTTCCTTTCATCAATATGTACTTCCATTGTTTCCGCTCAGCATTTCCAGAAGGTCAGTGGAGCTCCATGGAACAATATCAATAACGATTCGAGGGCAGTGGCATGGATCGACTATAATCAAGATGGGCTGCAGGATATCTTTATAACCAATGGGCCTTCATTTGGTCAGCATAATCTGCTATACAGAAATGATGGTTGGGGACAGTTCACCCAGATCATCGGAGATCCACTGGTCACAGATGGGGATCCTTCAGACGGAACCAGTTGGGCGGATTATGATAACAACGGATATGTAGATGCCTTTATCGCCAATTGGTATGGCCAGGATAATCTCCTTTTCCAGAATGGAGGACAGTTGCCATTCTCAGCCGTCACATCGGGCCCAATAGGGAATGATGGAGGGCATTCGGAAACAGGAACATGGGGAGATTATGATAATGATGGTTTCGTGGATCTCTATGTGACCAATAGTGACGGGGACAAGAAAAACTTCCTGTACCATAACAACGGAAATGGCACCTTCACCAAAATAGACTCCGGTGAGTTGGTGAACGATCAGGGTGCTTCCCGGTCGGTGAATTGGATCGATTTTGACCTCGATGGCGATGTAGATCTATTTGTTGCCAATGAATTCGATCAGGCTAATGATCTCTACAGGAATGATGATTCAGTCTTTTCTAAAATGTCGATCATTGGTTTTAACACCGATCTGGGGAACACCCAAAGTTCTTCTTGGGCTGATTTTGACCTGGATGGAGATTTTGACGTTTTCGTTACCAACTTCTCTCAAGACAACAGACTTTATCTGAATCAGAGTCCTGATTCATTTATTGCCGATCTCAATAATGTAGTCAGCAATGATGGTGGTTCATCATTTGGAAGCAATATTGCGGATATAGACAACGATGGAGATGAGGATGTGTTCGTTTGCAATGCATACTCCACGGGACCAGCCCTGAGAAACTTTCTGTACCTCAACAATGGAGATGGAAGTTTCACCAAGATCGATACTGGAGCAGTCGTCAATGACCTTGGATGGACCTTTGGAGCTGCATTTGGGGATTACGATCTGGACGGCGATATGGATCTGATGTGTGCCAATAATTTCAATGGAGGACAAAAGAATGTATTATACCGAAATATGGAATCTCAAGGTCAAAACCCAAAACATTGGGTCACGATCCGGCTCAAGGGACAGGTCTCGAATGTCAGCGCAATTGGAGCCCTGGTGAGGATTAAGGCAACCATAGATGGAAACTCAAGATGGCAGATACGGCAGATCTCTGCGCATACAGGATATTGCGGACAGAACATGCTACCTGCACATTTTGGGCTTGGTGATGCGAGCGCCATCGACTCGTTGGTGATCGATTGGCCGGCAGGAAGCCAGGAAGTACTGACTAATCTTGCGGTGGATTCGAACTATGTCGTGCTAGAGGGAGCCGGAATAATAATAGGAATGAGATCCGAGAGTGCCTGGCCGGCAGGCAGGCAGGGGCTGCGGGAAAACCACGTTAATGTATTTCCAAACCCCGCCCATGATAGGATCAATTTGGATATTCCAGCCTGGGCCAAAGGAACTATCATTATATATGACCGAATGGGGAGGGTGGTGCTCGAAAAAAAGCACGAGGGAGAAAAAACAATTCTATTGCCTGAGGAGATAAATCTAAATGCCGGTATTTATTTTTTGATATTTCAATCAGTGAACGGATCCCTACAAGGAAGATTTATAGTCAAAGCGAAAGAATAATCTTTCATGAAGATTCATCTGCAATCCACATCCTATTTGCATTGCAGCAGACCAATTAGGAAATTTTTCAGCATTGAATTCTTCTATTTGATGGGTTTTCATGCCAGAGACATGGGTCAAAGTAATATCACCCAATTTGATTTAAAATCAAGGGGAATTCGATAGCACCCAATACATCTTCATATTTTACCTTTGCGCCCCTTTTCATTTTTGAAAAATGAATCCGGAGGTCAGATCAAAATATCGCGCAAAGACTCTGTTCACAGACCTGAGAGATGCCATCAGGGGTACGGAAATGGACTACACAGAGGGTAGCATCGGGAGAGCTGTGCTCCTACTATCCGTGCCTATGATACTGGAGATGGCCATGGAATCCACATTTGCGGTAGTAGATGTATTCTTCGTGTCCAAGCTCGGTTCTTCGGCAGTAGCTACAGTTGGGCTTACAGAATCCCTATTGACCCTGATGTATGCTGTGGCCATTGGCCTGGCCATGGGAACAACTGCCGTAGTCTCAAGGAGAATCGGAGAAAAGAAAAAGCAGGAGGCTGGAATTGCAGGGGTTCAATCTATCTGGATAGCCATAATTGCTTCCCTACCCTTCGCAATCGTAGGACTATTCTTTGCCAAGGATGTCCTGATTCTTATGGGAGGTGATGACTGGGTAGTCACTCAGGGTTATCGCTATACCCAATGGATGCTGGGTGGAAATGCAGTTATCATGCTATTGTTTGTCATCAATGCCATCTTTAGAGGGGCAGGAGATGCAGCTATCGCCATGAGGGTTCTGATCATTTCCAACGGAATAAATATTTTCCTCGATCCTGCGCTCATCCTGGGTCTGGGTCCGTTTCCGGCGATGGGTGTCGAAGGAGCAGCTATTGCAACCAACATCGGACGAGCAACTGGAGTGATATTCCAGCTTTTTATACTATTCCGGGGAGCTAAGCATATCAAGATCTTGAGGTCCCAGATAGGGATCCATGTGGAAACAATGAAGACCTTGATCACCACTTCTCTGGGAGGAATTGGTCAGTTCATCATCGCAACATCCTCCTGGATCTTTTTGGTAAGAATCGTTTCCGAGTTCGGTAGCATCGCTCTGGCAGGATATACCATCGCGGTTAGGATATTCATTTTTACGATCGAGCCGGCATGGGGTATGTCCAATGCAGCCGCAACACTCGTCGGACAAAATCTCGGTGCAGGCAAACCCGATCGAGCGGAAAGATCTACCTGGATCACCGGATTTGCCACCATGGGTTTTATGTTCCTGGTATCCATATGTTATGTCCTGTTCGATGAGGAGTTGATCAGAATATTTTCCCAGGAACAGGAGGTCATTGCGACAGGTGCCGACTGCCTGCGAATAATAGCCTATGGCTACTTGCTATATGCATGGGGAATGGTCATGCCTCAGGCATTCAACGGGGCTGGTGACACCATAACACCAACTAAAATCAATTTCGTTGCCTTCTGGCTTTGTGAAATTCCCCTGGCCTACTTTCTTGCCTTTAACCTGGATCTAAAACAGGAAGGGGTATATTGGTCTGTGATGGTTTCCGAATCCTTGATAGGAATAATCGGGATCATTTGGTTTAGAAGAGGAAAGTGGAAGGAGAAGAAGTTATAAGTGCTGAGTGAAGATTGCAGAGTTCTGAGTTGAGCAGTATTTGATGGGAAAAGGTAGATTTAAGGCATAAATCTTTCTTGCCATGAAGATCGGATTGACGAGCATATTCGTAAATGATGTCTCAGCTGCTTTTAGGATCTATACTGAGATCCTTGGATTCAAAGAAGTCATGTTTCAACCGGAAATGTCGCTTGCAATGGTTACCTCGGCAGAAGACTCAACTGGCACAACTTTATTGTTAGAACCAAATGATCATCCCATAGCCCGACCCTTCCAATCAGGGATGTATGAATCTGGCCTTCCCGCTTTGGTCCTTTCCTCTGAAAATCTGGACAAAGACTTTGAAAACCTGAAGGAAAACGGCATCTCTTTCAGGCAAGAACCCATTGAAAACGAGTACGGCAAAACGGCTATTTTTGACGATAAATGTGGAAACCTCATTCAAATTCATCAAAATAAACCCTAAGTCTCGATTTTGACAGGAGCCTTTAAACCAAGAAACCTAGTTCCCGCTCTCTTTCTGGCCCTCTTTTGGTTCCTCCAACGCTACATTAAGACTGATGGAATGCTCTATATCCTGTCGGGTATTTCTTTATCCGGTTTGATTCTGATCTTTTCAAAAAAGCTAAAACTGCAGGAGCGCCCTTGGAAAGAGATCTTTGTCGCAACATTTTTAGTGAGCATTTTATACAACTCCTGGTCAATTGTAAACCAAATCAATAGAAAGGAGGATCTGATCAGAGGATACCTACGAGCAAATGTTTGGTCCGACTTGCAATCTCCTCTTTATTGTCACATCCGAAAGGAATTCTTTCTTGAGCATTTCACATTTCAAATAATCGCCACCCTGTTGGCACTTTTTATTATCTATAGATGGAGAGAGAAAATCTTGATCGATCCCAAACAGCGTGTCGCAATATTGATATCTTGTATTCTAATAGTAGGATTCTTTTTTGACCAAATTCCAGCCAATACATTTCTAACTGATTATCACCATTATGGGATCATTTCACGGGACCTGTCAAAATTGGATATTCAAAAAACCATACTGGAACAATGGAATGAAAAACAAACTCAATTCGGTGTCCACAATAATCATTATCCCCCGGGTTTTCTAAGCCTGGCCTGGCTGGACAAATACACTCATTTTCCGGTTTTCAAAGTTTCTGTTCTTTTGATGACCCTGTTAGCTATTCCTTTGATAGGAATTCTTAGTCAAAGGTTTTCAAAAAAAACAATAGGCAATTTTGCGATCCTCTTATTCGGCTCAAGTGCTGCCATAATATACTTTCCCCAACCAGCTACGGATCCATTCCTGATCGCACCTGCATTGATGGGCTTCATCTTTGTTGATAAAGGAATTCGGAAGGCATCGATGATCAATGGAGTTTATTTCGGTTTGGTCATTTCCTTTATGATTTTCTTCAACTTTATTGCAATTCCATTTATTGCGTTTTGTGGACTCTATTCCCTCTTATCCATATGGAACAAAAAAGAAGATATCACTCGGTTGGTAGTTTTTTATGGTACAGCTTTCATTATGGTTGGTGTCATTTACTTTCTCATAAATCTAATTTGGGGTTTTGACCTATTGGAATGTTTCCTTGGATCAAGGATCAACAATTCCAGGCAAATGAATCATAGGGGTTTGCCTTACTGGCAATTGCATTTAATTTTTTCTACCGGAAACCTTATTGCATTCTTTGCCTTGATCGGACCACCTATAATCGGGGTCATTTATCCGGGAAAAATCACGCTAAAGGAAAACCCCAAGCTCCTCTATCTCTTTGCTACCATCAGCTCTTCTCTCCTGATCTTTGCCTTCTCCGGATTGTTCTTTCTGGAAGTCGAAAGGATTTGGGTCATCTTCACCCCTTTTCTTTTGATCCTTGCAGGGAAATCCCTGGAAATTCTTGAGGCCAAGGAAAAAAATCTGGGTTTCCTTCTTTTATTGATGGTATTGGTTTTTACCCTTGGGTTCCACCTTTTGATCGACCATAGATTCTGATCTAAAAAAGTCAGGAACAGGGGCAAAATAGGGATTTAAATCAGGATAATTTTTCTTTGTTCCATGACTCGGATCATCATCAGATTCGGACTATTAGCTGTTGCCATGGTGCTGCTCATGCAATTGTCAAAGTATACCTGGTTAAGGTACCAACTGAATACCGAGCTCATGATCCTGATAATGGCAGTTGCATTTATCGGAATTGGGGTCTATGCCAGTCGAAATTGGAAGAAAAATGAACAAGCCATACCGGATCAGGATTTTTCCATCAACCAAAAGGAACTGAAAAGAACCGGAATCAGCGAAAGGGAGCTTGAGGTCCTTCAAATGATGGCGGAAGGAAATTCGAATCGTGAGATCGCAGATGCTTTATTCGTGTCCGAAAACACCATCAAAACCCATATTTCCAATCTCTTTTTAAAGATTGAGGCAAAAAGGAGAACAGAAGCAATCAAAAAGGCAAAAGAAAAGGGCCTGATCCCCTAGTACTTTCGGGTGAATACTATCGAAACCATGCAAATCATACTTTTGGGTGACCTGGAAATGCCAGGATGATGCCTGATTTGGGGAAACAAAAAACAAAGTCATGAAAAATATCATTTATCGTTACGGCCTTTACTCCACAGCAGGATTGATCATTCCCGGGATCATTATTTTTTATAGCCTGGGAGGGGCTGAAGCAGGACCCGACAGCTATGGGATGGGCGAGGTCATCGGGTACTCAACCATCATCCTTGCCTGCCTTATAGTTGTCTTTGGAATAAAAAAATACCGGGATGATGAACGAGGGGGATTGATCAGCTTTGGACAAAGCATTAAGGTGGGGGCTTTGATCCTTCTGTTTCCATCTATGGCCTTTGCGTTATACAATATCGCTTATGTGAAGTGGATGGATCCTGAGTTTCCAGAGAAATATTACGAGTACAGCCTTGAGAATGCCAAAGCAGGAGCCCCGCTGGAAAAGCATGCCGAGATCGAAACCGAAATGGCTGGACAAAGGGAATTCTTTGCAAACATTCCGTTACAAACCGCCCTCATGTTTTTTACAGTTTATTTGATCGGTATTATTATCACCGTGGTATCTAGTTTCTTTCTGGCAAAAAAGGGAGAACCAGGAGAGCCACACGCAACCTGATTGGATTGGAGATGTCAGAATTCTCCTTTAGAGGTAAATGTTACACCCACGACAAATCCCCTATTGCAAGGGGATTTTTTCAATTTTTGGTACTCGGTTTGTTTCTTGCCACAGAAATTAAAAGCAATGAAAAATCAAAAAATTGTGATCCGCGTCCTTTCGATCATCGCTGCGGTCATCCTTTTACAAACCCTATTCTTCAAGTTCACGGCTCATCCGGATTCGGTCCTATTGTTCTCTACCCTTGGAGTTGAACCCTGGGGAAGGATAGGGCTTGGAATTGTTGAGTTGATCACCGCAATTCTGCTCCTTTATCCAAGGACCACAGCCATAGGATCCGTTCTTGGACTGGGCATTATTTCGGGTGCGATATTTTCGCACATTTTCATTTTGGGAATTGTTTTCAATAATGATGGAGGGGCATTATTTATGTTGGCCATGGGAGTATTTATTTCCTGCCTGATCATAGCCATTATGAAAAAAGAAGAGATACTTTCGTACATCAAAAAATAACACTTCTATGAGGACATTCGGATTCCCAGATATGGATCTGGTGAAAGGTGTAAGGCGGGGATATCCACCTGACCTTATTCACGCCATTGCTAAATATCCTGATACCAGAATCATTATTGAAGAAGGTTATGGGGAAGATATAGGCTTTTCGGAAAAGGATTATCTGGTGGATAATGTGGAGGTCCTTAACAAGGCTGATCTTTTTTCGGAATCCGATTATATTGTTGCTATCACCACCTTATCGGCCAGGGAGATCGAAATGCTGCAACCCGGGCAATGCCTTTTGGCCTTCTTGCATTATAACACCCACGAATCAAGGAACAGGCAATTTTTCGAAAAAGGCGTTAAAACCATTTCTCTGGATGAGGCCAAGGAACCTTCAACCGGCAGAAGGATGGTGGAAGATCTGAAGGCTACAAGTTTTAATGCAATCAAGGCAGGTTTGATCGCCTTGAGGGAGAGCTGGGGTGATGAAAAATGGTTCTCAAAGGACAGGGATGAGATCAAAGCCTTTGTGATGGGAACCGGTATGGTTGGAAGGAATGCGATAGATGCCCTTTCGAATTTTCAATACACCGGATTGCGGCAGGAACTGATAGATCGTGGGAATCCCAAGATCATTGTGGAGGTTCTTGGAATGTATGAAACTCCTGACAAGGAATTCATAAACCGGCAGGTTATGCCTCACGCAGACCTCTTGGTAGACGCCAGCTACCGTCCAGAAGGCGTAAATCAAAACCACATTATTGACCAAACCCAACTCGAATTGATGAAAGAGGATTCGGTCATCGTGGATATCACAGCTGACAAATATGATCTCACAGGAGAAGTGCCTGTGGTAAAGGGTATAGAAGGGGTACCAACCGGAAAGGATAAGGACTATAAACTTCCAAGGTTCAAAAAGGACAGCCCGGAATTCACCGACACGGATTATGTACCAGACCAATACCAGTTGAACCCAAATCAAAGAAGGACCGTGGTCAGTTCCTACTCCTGGCCATCTTATGGGACCAACAAGGATAGGCTGGCCAATGTGGAGATCTATTCAAGGCAGGTTAGGCCTATCCTGGAATTCCTCGCACAAAATGGCTATGAGGGGATCCGAGAGCCGGAAGAACTAAAGACTTCCAGCATGAATGACGCACTTTATGGTGCAATCAATCCATTGGAAAGGGCTTGAATTATTGTGATTGAATCCATCACCGGAAAAGGCGAGATCAAAGCTCATGTACAGCAAATAATAGAACAATACGAACAGGGAGGAATTGAGGCTTTATCTCTTGAGCTCCAAAAGACAATTCTCAACGCCAAAGTCAGATTCCCTTTATTGGAATTCACGGCAGAACTTCTATTTGATGCAATGAGACCCAAGGAACAATTAAGCCTTTGTCATAAGATCTCTAAAGAAGGGAGCATAGGAGGAAATGTTATTATCGGGATTGTGCTTCAAAAGAGGATGACAACAGACCTTGAAGAATCCTTTGACCATGCTTCAAAAATTATTTCAAAGGGAGGTCAGTGGTATGTCAGCGATATAATCGGAGAACGGGTCTTTGGGGTTGGGCTTCTGCAGGGATTTGAAAGTGCCCTAAGGGAATTGGAAATACTTAAGGATCATGAAGATCCATGGGTTGTGAGGGCAATAGGTCCAGGAGTTCATTATGCCACCAAAAAAGGCTTGGAAAAGGGAAAAGTAAAAAGGGCTTTCAAACTTCTTTTGGAGTTGAGATCTTCAAAGCAACCCATGGTCAAATCAGGAATTGGCTGGGCCGCTAAAACCGTCGCAAAATTCCACCCTGATATAATCAAAGAGAATGCTGAGATCATTTTTGAAGACAAGGGAACCGGAGCCTGGTTTATAAGGAAGGTTAGGATCGGTTTGGAAAGAAATGCATATGCCAAAGGAGGTTGAAGCCAAGAGCATCCTAAATAAGACCAAAAGGAAGGATCCCTGGTTCCTCGATGATTATACCATTAACCCCTTCTATGCATGTTCATTCAATTGCCTTTTCTGCTATATCCGTGGAAGCAAGTACGGAGAGCACATGGACAGCGCCATGACCATTAAGGTCAATGCTCCTGAGTTACTGGACAAACAACTAGGAAACAGGGCTAAAAAGGGACAATACGGTATCATAGTTGTGGCTTCGGCAACAGACCCTTATGTCAAGATCGAGAAGGAGATCAAGCTGACAAGGAGATTACTCGAGGTCATTCTAAAACATAGGTTCCCGGTTCATATGATCACGAGGTCAGACCTTATCGTCAGAGATATTGATCTATTGAAGGAGATAGATCGAAAAGCCATACTTCCGGAAGATCTTCAGGAAAAATTGAGGGTAGGAACTATCATTTCCTTTTCATTTTCAACTCTTGAGGACCATGTTGCCAAGATCTTTGAACCCGGAGCAACCCCTCCAAGCAAAAGATTACTTGCTGTTGAAAAAATGAAAAAGGCGGGTTTCAAAACCGGGATCAGCCTTATGCCTCTGCTCCCCTTCATTTCAGATACCGGAGAGAGCCTGGAATTATTGTTTTCCACCTTCAAAAAATTAGATCTGGACTATGTCCTCCCGGCCACACTAGGACTTTATGGAAGTGAAAAAGCAGACTGTAAGGTCCTGGTTCTTGGTGCGATCAAAAAGCATTTTCCGGACCTGTTGTGCAAGTATGAAAATTGGTTCAATAATTCAGATGAAATGCCGGATTTTTACAAAGAGGCTTTTTACAAAAAGATGGCGGAGCTCTCAAAAAAGTATGGCATCCCAAATTCGATTCTTCAGAATGCCCAAACTAATTTGGACTGGGACGAATAACATAATAGAGCCCAAAATTCAAGCCACCACTGGGAAATGCGCTAAATCCATAAGTGGTCCAAAAACTATCCCCATCATTATCCTGGAAATTATAGAATAACATGTCATAGGAAAAAAAGAACTTAAACCTGCTAGCAATTCCAAAAGAAGCTCCTAAAGCAAGATTAGTTCCATAAATTGTAGATTCTCCCACAAATGTTCCATCTCCCCAGTTTCCTCGGTAAAATCCATTCAAGTCAAGAAAGGGGCTAAAAAAATTGGTAACAGGGAAGAATTTCCGCAAAATTATCTCGGCTCCAAGGCTATGGGATTCATATGAATAGGTGCCGTTATTAAGTTTTCGCTTGGTGTGGGAATAACCATAAGGTATTCCTAGTCCTAACTGCCATGTTTTTGCAAATGACCAAGCAATTTCTGGTGCAATTCCAAAGTATATGCCCCTGGTGCCGCTATTAAATTGAACCACATTATTATCAAAATCCTGGTTCAAGATGGAGAAACTTATATTCCCACCGGTAATCCATTCCCCCTTTTGGGCTTCTACGGATAATGAAAAAAGAAAAGAAAAAATGACCAAGATTGAATTTCTCATGATTTAAGGTTTTTGAAGATCCCTAAAGTATTGATCTTGAGCAGCGGGGCAAAAAAAAAAGAGAAAGTTAACATTGGAATCGACTTATTTAGAATTATTCTAAATAATTTTGTGGCAGAAATTCTATCAAATGAATCTCAAATCAATGCGTTTTGGCCTGTTTTCTTTTCTTATCGTCCTGCTTCTTATGCCCTTAGGCCATACTTTGATGATCCTTACCGAGGAGCTTTGGCCAGCGCAAAAATTTACAAACGCATTCCTGATCGGGGCCCTAGGGGTCTTATTACTTGCAATTGGAATACGAAACAACACCAAGAGATCAATGGCTACAATCCTTGGTCTGCTTTCAGGGGTTTTAGTGTGGACGGGGTGGGTGGAATTCTCATTTGTATGGGTAGCAGAAAAACAAGGAGTCCAACCGTTAATTGAAGATGGTGAGATAGCCACAAAGCCAGAGTACCTGGTGATGATTTCTTCACTTGGTTTGCTGGGTTGTATGCTACTTGTTTTCCTTTTCACTCAAACCAGATGTCAATTCTTTAACTGGTTCCAAAGGCTGTTCAAGATCCACAAGCATATCAAACCTCAAAGCAGTGGACCCAATAAGCCGGTTGCTGTGATCACCTTCATCGAGACCATAATGGTGCTATGGTTCTTTTACCTAGTCTTGCTCCTGGTTTATGATAAGGATATTGCGGGGGATCGACACCCTCTCACCTACCTGGTAGCATTCGGTTCCCTGTTTTGGTCTATTTATTTGTTCCTTAATCTCATTCGGATCAAGACCTTTGATTATGCTATCAGATACGCCATTCCTACCGTCATCATCTTCTGGAATTTTGTTGAGGTCCTGGGGCGCTGGAACCTGTTCAAGGAGATCTGGGTCCACCCGTTTGAACATGGCTTAGAGGTAAGCATAATCTTTGGGCTTCTGGTTTTCTTTATTGGGGTTTATGTCCGCGAGCATTATTTTTCAGGACGTAAACAACCTGGATGAAATACCTCAAATGGCCACTGCGGATCCTTTTGTTCTTTTTGGCCCTTCCTTTCAGCTATCTGCTTCTTGCTCTATTAATAAGCTTGATCCCCGTATCCCAAAAGGAAACGGATTGCGAGCAAAGACATAAGGTTTACTTTGCCCCCTCTTCAGCCATTCATTCAGACTTCATACTTCCAATTGAGTTGATCAGCCCTGAGCTCAAGGAGAATCTGATCATTCAGCCTGAAACCAAATTCATTGCCTTTGGCTTTGGAGATAAGAATTTCTTCGAACAAACCCCTACCTGGGATGATCTGAAAGCCAGCAGCATTTTTATCGCAATGTGCCTTCCAACTGAATCAGCCATGCATATCATCCGTTTGGAAAAAAGCGAGGAGTACTGGTACCCCCTCCTACTTTGCGATAAGCAGCTGAAATTCCTAAATGAATATATCCTGAAAAAATTTGACGAAGACCCAGACGGTAAGAAGATCCACTTTCCTGAAATGAGTTATGGCAAAAGGGATGATTTCTATGCTGCCAAAGGTTCTTTTACGGGTTTTTATACCTGCAATACCTGGGTCAATGAAGGATTGAAATATATTGGTAAACCGGCCTGTCTTTGGACTCCATTTAGTCTGGGCATTAAATTGAAATACCCAAAGCCAGAAGGTAATTAAACCCTGTTCTTTAATCCTAAATACCGAGTTTAGAAGGATGAATTGCTTCGTGGTTTTTCTGAGAGGAATTAACATCAGCGGACAAAAACTGATGAAGATGGCCGATCTAAGATCCGCCCTTGAGCAAGCTGGCTTTGAAGGGGTTCAGACCTATGTTCAAAGTGGGAACCTGGTTCTAAAGTCTGAAGACTCAGATAGAGATAAAATTTCGGAAGGAGTCAAAGCCGTGATCAAAGAGAAATTTGGGTACGATGTTCCCTGCCTGGTAAAAACAAGAGATGAAATAGAGGATATCCTTTCTGAAAGCCCCTATGACCCTGAATCCAGAGATCCAAAGAAGATCTTTTTCATAATGCTCTATGAAATCCCTGAAAAAGAGAGGGTTCTAGCCATTGATCCCAGCGCATACCACCCCGAGGAGTTCTTGATCAAAGAGGATAGGATCTACTTATTTGCTGCCAATGGGGCAGCCAAGTCCAAACTGAGCAACAATTTCTTTGAGGCTAAACTCAAGGTAAACGCCACGACAAGAAATTTGAACACCATGAATAAAATGTTAGATCTAGCTAAAAATTAATGCCCATGAGTGCTGAAACCCCACCCAAGGAACAAATAGAGCTTTATGATGAGTTGGTTTCCATGTTCCCAGAAATAAAAAGAAAGGGAAAAAAGGTTCCCTACACCTCCCTGAATGGACATATGTTCAGCTACCTGGGACTGGATGGAACCCTGGCCTTGAGGCTTGACAAACAAAACCGAGAGAAGTTCCTGATCGATTTCAACACGGAATTGGATGTCCAGCATGGAAGCGTGATGAAGGAATACGCCCGCGTCCCTTCGGACCTCCAGAAAGACCTCCCAAGGCTAAAAAGATTCTTTGAGCTTAGCCTTGCTTACGTAAAGACCCTCAAACCCAAATAGTGAAGAATTGAACCTGATTTCAAAGATCGAGGAACTGGAAAAGGTCTCAGCGTCATTGGAACCTGATCCCGTGCAGCGTGAGTCCTTTATTAAGCAAGTAAAAGAATTCGCCGACAGGTTTTATGGAAACCTCGACGACTCCAGGACCTATGTTAAGGGAGAAGCCGACCTTGATAAGGTAAGGGTTAGCGGCCAAAAGCTGTCGTTTGAGGAAATCATAAATCTTTATGAGGATCAGGTAGCCTCAATTGGCATAAACGGCGCTTCGGGAGGGCACCTTGGCTACATTCCCGGAGGAGGTCTTTTTATGTCCTCGCTCGGGGATTTTCTGGCCGATATCACCAACGAATATGCAGGTATACAATTTGCCTCTCCAGGCGCTGCCAATATCGAGGAAGCCGTTCTGGTCTGGTTGAAAGAGATTTTCGGTTTTCCAAAAGACTCGGTCGGAAACCTGACTTCAGGGGGTTCTGTTGCAAATCTCATCGGCCTGATAGCCGCCCGGGATCACCATGGAATATTGGGATCGGAAATAAAGAACTGTGTTGTTTATGTCAGCCAACAAGCCCATCATAGCATCCTAAAAGCCCTCAGGATCATTGGTTTATGGGGGGTTCACCTCAGGGAGGTCAGCCTTGATGAGAATTACAGAATGGATGCCCAGAACCTTGCTCATCTGATCAGAACTGATGAGGGGCAGGGCCTCCGACCCTGTCTGGTCATTTCTGCAGCGGGAAGCACCGACACAGGCGCGGTCGATCCTCTAAGGGAGATTAGTCAGATCTGCAATAGTCACGGACTCTGGTTTCATGTGGATGCGGCTTATGGTGGATTTTTCACACTGGTAGATTCCAAGAAGGCCATATTGGATGGCATCGAAATGGCGGATTCTTTGGTCGTGGATCCGCACAAGGGGTTATTCATTCCTTATGGCTCAGGTGCTGTTTTGGTAAAAAACAGATCGGCGGTAATAAAAAGTCATCATTATACAGCCAACTACATGCAGGATGCTATAAAGGAGAATGATTTTGATAATCCTGCCGATGTCTCACCAGAATTAACTAAGCATTTCAGAGGAATGAGGATCTGGTTGCCCCTACAATTTCATGGGATCAAGCCGTTCAAGGCATGCTTGGAAGAAAAACTTCTTCTCACACAGTATTTCAGAGAAAAACTCCAGGATATGGGTTTTATCATTGGGCCAGAACCGGACCTTTCCGTAAGCTACTTTTATTACCCCTTTCCAAATGGAAATGAAAATGAATTCAATCAGAAGCTTATGGAATTGATACACCTGGATGGAAGGGTGTTTTTAAGCTCAACCATACTAAATGAAAGGTTTTTGATACGCATAGCGATCCTTTCATTTAGGACAAAAATCTCCACAATTAATAAAGCTCTCGAAATGATCTCGGAGGCTTTAAATAAACTCCTTTGATCCTCTATTCTTTTCCCTACAAAAACTTCCGCCATATATTGCTGTTTTTTTAGAACATTGGGAAGGAAGAGCAAAAAATTACCACTGTCAAAATTAATCCTTGTAGTGACCTTCATTTTGGGACTGGGTTTTGAAACAGAAGCTCAATCCAAGCGAAAGGATTCCGTTTATGCTTTAAATTATTGGATCGATATTCCTGTAGCCGCAGCCACACACGCTTTTAATATATGGGGGCAGGACTACCTTTTCAATCTTCCTACCCTTGAATACGAAGATTACAAGGATCTGACACCCGAAGACGTAATTCCATTTGACAGAATAGCGGCAAGGCAGGACCCTGCATTTGCAGACGAGGCGCATGAACTATCGGATTATGGTTTAAGAATAGGCCCAGCTATCCCATTGGTATTTATGGCAGCAGACAGGACTCTGCGAAAGAACTTCCTCAATCTGACCATTATGTACATTGAAACTCAAGGGATAAATGCGGCCCTATACCTGGCGGCGGCAATTCCTATCAGGAGGAAAAGGCCATTCGTTTATAACCCTGATGAAACCACAGAAAGAAAGGAAGGAGTAAAATCAACCGATTCATTTTTCAGTGGTCATGTGTCTACAGTGACTGTTAGTACCTTCTTCATTGTAAAAGTCCTTAGTGATTACCATCCCGGATTAAGGAAAAAATGGGCCTTGCTCTATGGTGCAGCTACCCTGCCAGCCATTTATACCGCATATTTCCGATTGAGGGCTGGAAAGCACTTTCCTACAGATCTGATTACGGGGTATGTGATCGGTGCGCTGGTTGGAATTGGTGTCCCACAAATTCATAAGTCTAAATTCTTTCATAATCTGGCTATCTCTCCAATGATCCCTGCCGGGGGTGGATCTGGGGTTAACCTTACCTACAGATTTGCTTCAAAATAAAAACCGGGAGCCTCTCGTTCTTTATTAAACGAGAAAGCTATGACCCTCCAAAAACTGATCCTCAGATCATGGGTGGAGTTGCTCACCATGATCATCATTATTTATGCATCGGTTCTCGCTTTGTTTTACCTTGACCATGAGACCGATTCTATTTTTCAATTCCTCAACCTTCAATCGCTTCCGATAGTCCTGATCTATTTTCTCCCGGCATTTCTGATCAGCCTGTCTCTCTTGATCTACCTTAATCGAAGAAGACCCGCCCTAAAAAATTTAATTATCTCCCTGGCAATAGGGATTCCTACTGGATTTTCATTGGTCATGATCCTTTTCTGGTTTGCCTGACCCTATAACGGAGATACTGAAAAGGTATTGGTGGTTGACCCCCTCACTCGGTTTATCACACCTTGATTATATTGGTGATCTAAATCCAGGCTATGGACAATCTATCCACGCTCATTTTAGGGATATCCCTTATGATCATCATGTGGGGAATGGGGCTTTCCCTGACCATCAAGGATTTTAAAAGGGTCTTTCAATTCCCAAAGGCAGCCTTGGTTGGATTGGTCAACCAGCTTATCCTCCTTCCGATAATTGGATTTTCCCTGGTAAAGATCTTTCCGGTTAATCCTGAGATCGCTGTAGGAGTAATGATCCTTGCTGCCTGCCCTGGCGGTGCCACCTCTAACCTTATAACACATCTGGCCAAGGGAGACACGGCCTTATCAGTGACTCTGACCGCTTTCAGCAGTTTCATCTCAGTCATCACCATTCCATTTGTAGTGAACTTTGCGATGATTTCACTTATTGAGGAGGGTACAATTGTGGAATTAAATGTACTCGAATCGATCAGAAACATCTTCATGGTCGTCATTATCCCGGTCATTATCGGAATGGTGGTAAGAAGATTTGCCCCTGGCTTTTCTCATAGAATGGGAAAACCGGTGAGGATCGCCTCAGTGGTCATTCTGGGGCTGATCATCATAGGAATAATCGTAAAAGAAAAAAGCAATATTGTAAGCTATTTCGCCGAGGCAGGCCTGATAGCTTTGGCCCTGAATCTTATCTCGATGATGGTGGGGTTTTACTCAGCCAGGTTGTTCAAGCTGAGTAATCCTCAGGCAACAAGTATTTCCATTGAGTCTGGAATTCAAAATGGGACCCTTGCATTAGCTGTGGCGGTGGGTCTTTTGGGAAATACCACATATGCCATTGCACCGGCGGTCTACTCGCTTATTATGTTCTTCAGCGGTGGATTTATGATCTATTACGGAGCCAAATTCCTGAATCCAACATTTTCAAGCTAGTACTGTGTTTAATGAACTGATTTCCAGCGTACTACAAGTAATAGTATTTTCTCTGATACCCTTTCTTGTTTACCTGCTCAGGTTTAAAAGAGTAAATGGTTTTTTTGACTGGATAGGGTTTAAAAAAGCCACTATTAGGGCCAACCTTCTTGCTTTAGCCACATCAGGTCTTTTTATAATTAGCGGGATAAGTCTTGCAATATTCAGCGAGGAGATCAGGGTCATCCTTTTCGATCCAAACAGTGTAAGTGGAAGGATCAGATCAATGGGGTTTTCAACCGAATCGGTGGCTATTCTTTTGACCATAGCATGGGTCAAAACCTCCCTTTCAGAGGAGATCCTATTCAGGGGATTTGTTGCAAAAAGATTGATTTCCGTCATGGGATACTCTAATGGCAATATCGTACAGGCCTTGATCTTCGCCTTGGTCCACGTGGTATTGTTCTACTTCATTACAAAAGCTTCATTCTTCTTCCTGGTTTTTATTTTCCTGTTCAGTGGGATCGCAGCCTATCTTATCGTTTTCATTAAGGAGCGCTATGGAAATGGAAGCATAATTCCTGGCTGGATCGCTCATGGGTCGGGAAATATGGTATCCTACTCTGTGATCGCATTTCTTCTGTAGACCCTCTGAAAGGTAAAAAAGAGGCCATTATCCTACACCAGAAATGCTTTTCTCTATCGGATTAGGGATTTTATCAATCTTTTAGGGATTTTTGCAGGCTGATTCTAAGATCTGAGAAATGAAGAAAATCTTAAGTACCCTTATTGCGACATCATTGTTTTTTGCAATCTCTTGTAATGATGATGACCAGGCTGAGCCTACGGTTTCGGTAAAGTTCATTGTTGACAACAGCACTAGCTGTAATTATTCAGGCGAGGCTGACCCTGATGAAAGTATTGCCAACGTAAGCGTATACAGGAACATTGACGACTGGAATAATGAGACCAACGCAATCTTTGAAGGAAATCCAAATGCTAATGGAGTGATCAATCTTGGAGTTCTTTCGGATGGGACTTTTTACTACGATCTGGAATATAAAGGGGAATCAAACTGGTTTGCCAATCCAGCTAAGGGGAATAGCCCAAATACGACCTTTGTATGGAATAGAAATAACAGTACTCCAATCGAAGTCACCACTCAATTACATTATGGAAGGGATTCGGTTTGGGGAAAATATGTATTGAAAGATGCTTTCATCATTGATACTACTGGTATGTTCCCAACGGTCGATGCCTACCCTGATTCCTGCCAAAATGATTCAAACTATATCCATTTTAACAAGGATATGACCGTATTTCTAAGTCAAAAGGGCACCAGTTCACTTTGTAATCCAACCGCTGCGGTAAAACAGGAAGAATTGGTCATCTCCAATCTGGATTGTGGAGATATTGGAAAAAACGATATTGCCCATCAATCCGGGGACAACATTTACGGGGTCATCGCCACGAGCAGAGAAACCATTGAAGTTCGAAATGGAGCTCGGGTTTATCGCCGGTTTAATACGGGTTTCTTCGAGAACTGGGTAATGATCTACGAAAAGCAATAGTTATTTCGAATTAGGGAGAATTTCCCTAATATTTGTCCGGCTATGAAAATCGAAAAGGTCAACCTTCAGGAAAAGTTATCCCTGATCAATGATCATTGGCATCCAAGGATAATTTCTGAACTGAATGGCCAACATGTCAAGTTGGTCAAATCAAAAGGAGAGTTTGTCTGGCATAAGCATGATGAAGAGGATGAACTGTTCTTTGTGATATCCGGCAAACTTGCAATGGAACTGAGGGACAAAACCATTGAGATCAATCCAGGTGAAATGATCATGATCCCCAGGGGGGTTGAACACAGACCGATTGCTCTGGAGGAAGTCAGCATGATGGTCTTCGAGCCAATATCCACCTTGAATACCGGTGACAGCGCGGATACTACACTTACCAAAAAAGACCTTGAAAGGATCTGAAATATGACAGCGAATAAGACAGATTTTACAATAAAAACCAGTTTTCCGGTAAAACCAGAAAGGATATTTGACCTTTGGTTGGACAGCAATGGCCATGGCGAAATGACCGGTGGAGGAGCCGAAACCTCAAGGGTTGAGGGAGAAAGTTTTACAGCTTGGGAAGGCTACATTCAGGGTAAAAACCTGGAACTCAAAGAGCCGGAATTTATCCGCCAAAGCTGGAGAACTTCAGAATTCAAGGAAGAAGATGCAGATTCCGAGATCGAAATATCACTTAAGGAAATCCCTGAGGGAACCGAGTTCATCTTAACTCACAAAAACATCCCACCCGGCCAGCCGAACTATGAACAAGGTTGGTGGGACTTTTACCTCAACCCGATGTCGGAGTATTTTTCGCCCCAATGATCAACCATCAAGCCAACTCTTGAAGGGTTTTACCTTTTCCCGGCTGATGACAATCTGTTCCTGAAAATCGGGAGAAAGTTTAACCACAAGCCTCCCATTGAAATAGCTTGAAACATTTTTGATAGCCTCGACAGGGGCTATGAGTTTTCTGTTCAATCTGAAAAACCTCTGAGGATCCAGTACCTCTTCAAGGTCTTCAAGTGAATAGTCGATGATCCATTTCTTATGCTCCTTGGATAGGAGGAAGGTATAGCTGTCTTCAGAGAAAAAATAAGAGATCTCTTCAATGGGAATAGTGTGGAATTGGTCACCGGATTTTACAAGGAACCTTTTTTTATAATTCCCATCTATCATGTTCTTCAATTCCTTCCAATCCGGTGCAGAGTTGTTGGGATCTTTTGACAACATCCACTTTTCCAAAGAAGACTTCAATTCTGAAGGGTCAATCGGTTTCAGGAGGTAGTCAATGGAATTGAACTTAAAAGCCTTAATGGCATGCTGATCATATGCCGTGGTAAATATTACAGGGGCATTGAGCTTGGTCTCGCCAAGCAGATCAAAGGCGGTTCCATCTCCAAGCTCAATATCGAGGAAGATCAGTTCGGGTTCCGGATTATCACTTAACCACTTCTTTGCTGCCTCCATTGAATTTGCAATGTCGATCTGTTGGTCAACCTCATCAAGGGCTGTCAGGAGATCCACAAGCCTTTCGGCGGAAAGCTTTTCATCCTCAACGATTAGGAAACCCATCAGCCTGCCTTTTGTATCAGAGGGAGTTTAACGGTAAAGAAGCTCTCATCCTCCTCCACCACCGGCAATGATTCCGAAATGATCCTATACCTTTCATCGATATTCTTCAAGCCAATTCTGGTCCCGGATGCTGCTGATCTACGACGCCTAAGGGTATTCCTTATCACCAGGAATTCATTCCCCTCGGTATAGACCTTGAGTTTTAAAGGGGAATCCACTGAAAAACTGTTATGCTTTGCAGCATTTTCGGCCAATAGCTGAAGTGAAAGAGCGGGAATGCTTGAGCTGTTATCAGGGAGCTTTACGTCATATTCGATTTCAATTCCTTCATCATGCCGGATCTTCAAAAGGAAAAGGTAGGATTCTAAAAATTTAAGTTCTTCTTCAACAGGTACTAATTCCTTGTCCTTGTTCTCTAAAACGTAACGATAGATCTTGGAAAGCTGTGAAATGAAATCAGATGCAAGATCAGGGTTCTTATGGACAAGAGAAGTTAGAACAGAGAAGCTGTTGAAAAGGAAGTGGGGGTTCAACTGGTTTTTCAGGCTCTCGTATTTATACATCACGTTTTCCTTTATGATGCGCTCGTGCAACAACTGACTCTGCTGTTTGTATCTCCAAAAATGACCGATAATGAACCCAGCAATAAACAACAGAGTGATCATCTGGGACGAGATCAGCTTTGCTGTATAATGAGCATTCAGATCATCTGGCTGTGGACAATTCAAAGCTGGTTCTAAAAAGAAGACAAGGCCATAAGTTGCTATGGCAAGAAAAATCCCTACTACGATAAAAGCACTTGCTGAAAAAAGGATCAGCGGGCGGGCTGTCATGAAAATACCATGATACTTTTTTGAAAAAAATCCATAGAACCTATCCCCTATCTCCCAGGCCACCAAAACAACCGTTAGAGTATATGTGAAATAGGCCCAAAAAGTAGAGTCAAAGGTCACCATCTCCTCGAAATCGGGTGCAGTTGTCACCTTAAAGAATACGTGGACCAGGACTGCTACCAGTACCCTGTATCCATATTTTTTTATGTACTTCATCTATTCCTATCCGAAATTAAAACATTATGCGATACTGGAATTCAGGTAGAAGACCGGTTTGATATTCCTGGGTGAAGGAATCAGTTTCCACATTATAGTTTTCCCTGAACAGGTTTTCATGATTGGTCAAATTCTGAATATCGAGGGAGACCTGATGGGTGACTTTAGCCTTATTCAACGTATAAGAAAACTTGACATCAAGACGAAAATAATCTGAGTATCTGTCTTCATAAGCCCGGTCATAGTCATAAACCTGTTGACCTTCCGCCTGGCTTGCTTCCTGGTCGATCGGAATATAGGGAGCGCCACCTGACCAATTCACTCTTCCGTTCAGTCCAAAGGTCTTGTTCCCTGACCTCCCTACCCTGAATTCCTTTCCTCCCAGGAGGTTGAAAACATAATTCCTGTTGAAGGCTGTATTTCTCTCTATCTTATCACTCCCCTCATACTTTGAATCGAAGATCGAGGCGGTTAAAAGGGCATAATAATTATTGGAAAAGAACTTCTCCAGGGTTAGTTCTATACCCAGGTTCCTTCCATCACCGTCATTGACCAAGGGATCCAGATCATCAGGGAAGCCATTGAAATCCGCACCGGTATTGATAGCGCTGAAGTATGAAGGATTGCTCTCCACCGGGATATCATATAAATACTGGTAATAGGTCTCGATCTTGAATCTCCAGTTTGGTGCAAAACGATTTTGGTAGCCAAGGACCAGGTGTGCTGTCCGCATAAAACCCAGGTCCCGGTTTTTCAGTACTGTTTCGCCATTCTCATCTGTCTCAGAGATAAAGTACGCATACGAAGGAAGGGTCTGGGAATGAAGACCACTTCCGAAACTCAGGGTTTGACGTTCGGCAAAATCCCAACTCAGACCCAATCTTGGTTCATGGGACTGCGATTCTGTAAGCTCGTGGTATTGTAAATGGTATCCTGCATCGAATTTCAATCTGTCAGAAAACCGGTGCTGCCAGGTTAGAAAGCCCTGGTACATTTGATAATTGCCTTCAAAATCATTAATGGGCATATAGGTCCCATCAACAACTGCATTTTCATTGAAATTGGCATTGACAAAGTCCAAAAGGAATCCTCCCTGCAGAACATCCTTGGCCGAGAATTTATGAGTCAGTTTATACCAAATGCTTGTTCGGTATTCTTCAAACCTTCCATCGCTAAGCCTTGAGGTTGTCGTAAAGTCAGGACTTGATAAGGTATCATAGGTATAGGTATCCCTGGAATTTGAAAAGATAAGGGAAACCCTTGCAGATGTTTTTTTGGAATAGAAGTGGTCATTGTTTATCCCGAAAACACCCATCCTGGTCTGATTGTAAATATCTCCCGGACGGTCCTGGTTGAAGTATTCCTCCGGATCTTCCACCTCGCTATCATTAAGATTGATCGAAGCAAGCCCTCCAAGGCCAAATGCTGAGAACCTGCCCCATTTGCTTTTGGTGGGGATATCTACCTTAAATGAGAGGTCCTGATATTCCGGCACGGCTGGTACCCCTATGTCCAGGCCAAGAGCATCAAATACCTCCAAGGTAGAGTACCGGTAGTTCACCAGATAGGAGGCATTGCTGTTTTTAGAAAATGGCCCCTCGGTACTCAGCTCCAAGCCCCTCATTCCGACCTGAACAACATGTTCCCTGTTTTGGCCATTACCCCTTCTCAAATTGATATCGAATACCCCCGCCAAAACATTTCCATATTCCGCAGGAAAAGCTGAAGTAAGGAAATCCGAGTTCGCAAGGGTATTTTGACTGATCATGGAGATCGCACCTCCTGCACCTCCAAAGGTTCCGAAGTGGTTTGGGTTTGGAACCGGAACCCCTTCCATTCTATACAAAACAAAAGCGGGAGAATTGCCCCTTACCACGATGTCATTTCTTACATCGCCAGAGGTTGAAACTCCGGCATAGTTGGTCACCATTCGGGCTACATCATTGAAGGCTCCTGCATAACGAGTTGCTTCATCCAAACTAAACTGCCGGGCGCTAACTGCGGCGAATTCATTCAGCGCTTCGGAGTTATCCTTTTCACTGGAAATGACCACTTCATCCAATTTGGTGACCGATTCCAAAAGGTCGACCTCAAGGTAGGTTTCCTTTCCACTGGTAACCTGAATATTGCTAAGTGTAGCAGGGGCATAACCGATCATAGTGACAACTATGGTCTGCCTTCCAACAGGAACATCTTTCAGTATGAAGTAGCCATCGGGATCGGTAATGGTACCTATGATTGGATCCGTATCTGCGACCATAACGGTTGAACCAGGCAAGGCCATTCCGGATTGTTCATCCTTCACCTGGCCTTTCACATTTTGTTTCAATGTTTGAGAAAGGGCCCAATATGGAGTCAGGATTATAGCCAAAAGAACAAGTAGATTTTTCATGAGATTATGATTGTGTTTCAAATCTCAGTTGGGCTCAAGGCTTGTAAAATCAAATTCCGCTGGAGCTACATTTCGATGGACTGAATCGACAAAGAAATGTTCCGCAAGCAATCAGAAGACAATAAATGGCTAAATTCAACATCCCGAAACTGATTAACAATGAGAAAATATGCCTTGATATACTACCTTTTTCTTTTCCAATTACCATACATCCTGTGGGCCCAAAATGGACTCCACTTTGACGGCATTGATGATCGCGTGGACTGCGGAAATTCTCTAACAGCCCAAATCACCGGCGGTCAGATCACGCTTGAGGCAATGATCTATGCCCATTCCTGGAAATCCAATGTTTGGCAGGGATGTGTAATCAATAAGGAACAAAACGGATTTGGATCAGACTTCGGGTATATGCTGAGGGTAGGAGATGGTGGTAAAATAAACTTCAACCTCGGGAATGGATCCTGGAATGAATTAACAACCGACACCCTACTTTCACTTAATACCTGGTACCATATTGCCGCAACCTATGACAGTTCAGAGATGAAAATCTATATCGATGGTGCCCCTGTCGATTCCATCAACGTCTCTATTTCAATTGGGAACTCAATCAACAATCTGATCATCGGTGATTACACAGGCTTCAATCGAAATTTTGACGGAATTATCGATGAAGTCAGGATATGGGACAAGGCAAGAACAAGAGCCGAGATAAACAACCAAATGGGAGAGGAAATGTGCGGTTCTATTCCGGGTTTAGCAGCCTACTACAAATTCAACCAGGGCGTCGCCTCAGGCAACAACCTGACAGAAACAATCCTGGTAGATAAATCCGGGAATTCCAATAACGGAAATTTGACAGGATTTGCCCTCTCGGGACCTGTGTCCAACTGGGTCAACGGAGCTCAGATCATTAGTTTCGATTCGTACGATACCATCTCGCCTGTTGCCTGTAATTCTTATACGGGGCCAAGTGGAACGCAAACATGGAATACTTCAGGGTCTTACATCGATGTGATTCCCAACCTGGCAGGTTGCGATAGCATTATTACGATCAACCTAACGATCAATACCAACACCAGCTCATCGATCAGTATTACAGAATGTTTTCAGTACGTTAGCCCAAGTGGAAATCATATCTGGACCAGTAGTGGAAACTATTCCGATACCATACCAAACGGCGCAGGATGCGATAGCATAATCTCAGTAAATCTGACTATCAATGATGTGGATACTTCGATCACAATCAGCGGTAATACTCTGATCTCAAATGCTTTAAATGCCTCGTATCAATGGATTGACTGTAGTTCCGGGATGGTTCTGGATACAATGAGATTTTTCACTCCTCCAGCCACTGGCGCATATAGGGTCGTCGTAACAGAGAATAATTGCACCGACACCTCAAGGTGCGTTTCAGCCATCGTTTTCCTGGAAGAATCCGGATCTGAACCGCTGGATGCCAGGATATTCCCCAATCCCATGAGTGGAGATTTCAAAATTCTCTCCACAGAAAATGGGGTCTTGGGTTTTGAGATCCGTGATCTAAGCGGAAGGATCATTTTGTCCGGGCAGACTCAAGAAGAAACACCTGTGCAATTACCTCCGAGTCTACTGGACGGAATGTATTTGATAAAATTGAATTCCTCAGGAAAAACCAGGATCCAGAAAGTTCTGATCCGCAAAAAGTGAAACCTTTAAAGCGATACAGGTGTTGAATTCAGACCATCGTGATTAGGAGAGAATTCATAAGGGGATCCGCAATAATAGGGGCAAGCATTGCCGTCCCGGGAATAGTTACTTCTGCTTCTGGCATGCTCCTTTCGGGGAATTCAAGAAAGATCCATCGCATCCTTAATGCCCATAAGGTAAAGGTTGGAACCTTGCCTGTTCTGAGAGCATTTGCAGGGAATCACCTTGACCATGTTTCACCCTACGTGCTGTTTGATGAGTTTGGTCCCGAAAGGATGGAGGCCGGGTCAGCGCCATTGCGGGTTAATGCGCATCCTCATGCCGGTTTTACTCCGACTACCTATTTTCTTGATGGCAACGGACATCATAAGGACAGCCTGAACTATGATTTCCAGATCAAGAAGGGGGATTTTATGATGTTCAATGCCGGCCGAGGAGCCATTCATATGGAAGAATCCGGTCAGGGGCTGTACGAAAAAGGAGGCTCATATCATGGATTTCAGATCTGGTTGAACTCTCCTGCAAAATTCAAATACATGGACCCTCAAACCGATGTCCATGCCGAACCTCAAATGGGGATTCTGGTGAAGCCGGATTATACAGCCAAGGTTGTTTTGGGGGAATTCATGGGGGTGAAATCAAAAATTGAAACCCTCTCCCCTGCCTTCTATATACATTTTAATATGCAAAAGGGGTGTCGGCTGAGTATTCCCACGGATCCGACACACAACGCCTTCCTTTATAGTATTTCCGGATCGATCGAACTGGAATCAAGGAAAACCCTTAAGGAAAACCAGATCGCTTTATTTGAAAGAGGGGAAAGCGATATAGAGGTTTATTCCCCGGAGAGATCAGCATTCCTTCTTTTAGGTGGCAAGCCCTTGAACGAACCTGTTTATTCTTACGGACCCTTTGTTATGAATACAAGGGAACAGATCGAGCAATGCTTTAGGGATTATCAATCCGGGAAAATGGGAAACCCAGACCTTGTAAACTGATCTGATTTGAATACAGATCAATAATTGCGAATTTTCATTCATGCGGATCTTCGCCGTCCTTTTTTTAATCCAAATATGCGTTCAGACTCCAGCTCTCAGTCAAACTGAGGAAAATCTGGAGAATCCGACGGTCCTTGGGGTCAAGGGACATTATGGGTTTATTATTCCTCATAGGAAAGACCTGAAGCCAATTTCGGAATCCAATCCTTGGGGGATACAATTGGATGCAAGCAAATTCTTCATTAGCCAAAAGGCCTGGGATAAATGTAATTGCTATTCCAAAGCAGGGTTTTCATTCACTTACTTCAATTACATGAATCCTGAAGTATTGGGAAATTCATATAACCTGATCTTCTTTATCGAGCCCCAATTCGGATTCAATAAGGATTTCTTTTTCAGCTATAGGGCTGGGGCGGGTCTGGCATATCTTGACAGGGTTTACCATGAAAGCGAAAACCCCCAAAACATTTTCTACAGTTCTCAATTAAGCTTTATGCTTTTGATGAACCTTGGTCTTAACTATAGGATAAACCCGAATTGGATAGTTAACCTAAGCGGTTTTTACAACCATATTTCTAACGGGGGAATAAAAATGCCCAACAAGGGAATAAATTTTCCTACGGTAGCGCTTGGAGTGGATTACATCATAAACCCTACAAAAGCCCCATTACCAAAGAGAATGAAAAGCAAGGAACTCGATAAAAGGCTGCGTAAATATGTACGGCTCTATGGTACCGTAAAAACCGTAGATGCGGATGAGTACAATCCCGATGTCAAAAAATTGACCATCGGAATAAACCCTGGTGTGCTAAAACCAATTTCAAAGATCAATGCGCTCAGCCTCGGAATGGAGTTTGCCAGGGATGGGTCCTTTGAAGAAAAAAATCGTCGATTCAACGAAGATTTTGATCCCTATGTGGTTTCTGCCATAGGAGGACATAATTTCACATTAGGAAAGGTCATATTTAGTCAGGAGATAGGCTTTTATCTATATAAGTCCTTTCCCTTTACCACCGACCAGATCTATCAGCGTTATGGACTGTATTACAACATCCTGGGACCAATCGAGATCGGATTGACCCTTAAAGCCCACGGAGCTGTAGCCGAGATCATTGACCTAAGACTTGGTGTCCTATTCTAAGATTTGAAAAACGGGATTGGATTATGCCCACATAATCCTCAATTTGAGCCCGTGCAATTCAAGATTGATCCTGATATATCCAAGGCCGAAACCCTACCGGGAAGTTTCTATTCAGACAGGGAAGTTTTTGAACAACTGAAGGACAGGGTATTTTCAAGGTCCTGGCATTTTCTCGAAGGACCGGGATCTATGAAGAATGGCTCGGCCAAACCTTTTTTCCTTTTATCCCAATACCTGGATGAACCTATTTTAGTTACCAAAGATTCCCGGGGAAATCTCAATTGTATCTCCAATGTATGTACCCACAGAGGGAACTTGCTGTTAGAATCTGAAAAGGAGTGCCAGAAACTGGTATGTGGATATCATGGGAGAAGATTCGACCTTGAAGGTAGATTCGAGCATATGCCCGAATTCGAAGTTGCCCAAGGATTCCCTCGAAAAAATGAAAACCTGGAAAAGCATAAGCTGGAGATGTGGGGTGACCTTTTTTTTTCCAGCCTTGAACCGGCCTTTGATATTCAAGAGGTTTTCAAGCAGGTTGAAAACCGGATAGGATTCTTAAATCCTGATAAATTCAAGTTTGACAAGGAAAGATCAGTCGACTATCACCTTGATGCAAACTGGGCACTTTATTGTGACAACTTCCTTGAAGGGTTTCATATCCCCTTTGTACATAAGGGCTTGAATCAGGTGCTAGATTATCCAAACTATTCCATTGAGTTAGGTCAATTTCATAATGTGCAGGTCGGGATATCAAAGGATCAAAAAGATTGCTTTTCCCTGCCGGAGGGCCATATTGATCATGGGAAAAATGTTGCAGCTTACTATTTCTGGATCTTTCCGAATCTAATGCTGAATTTCTATCCATGGGGACTTTCCCTGAATGTGGTTGAGCCGGTAGATATTGCGAAAACCAGAATAAGATTCTTGACCTTTGTAGGCGATCAGGAAAGAGTGAGATCCGGAGCTGGAAATGATCTGAACCGCGTAGAATTGGAGGATGAGGAGGTGGTGCTTTCCGTGCAAAAAGGGATCCGTTCGCGCTCTTATATTTCGGGTAGATTCTCTCCAACCAAAGAGCAGGGCGTTCATCAGTTTCACCTGTTGATCTCAAAGTTTCTAAATATGGATTGATGGTGAAAGGAGCCCTTTTTAGCTGCATTATACTTTTCATCGGATGCTCAGAAAAAAGAGAGCAAGCACCCAAATGGACAGACGAGGATCGCCAGTTCCTGATCGAGGAAATGGAGCGGACAACTAAACTGCTTTGGGTAGTCATCCGGGACCTTGATGAGCAACAAGCCAATTACAAGGCATCGGAGGAAGACTGGTCTATTTTAGAAATTGTTGAGCACCTGGAGGTCCAAAACGAGCTTCATTACAGGGAGGTCAGCTCTCAATCCCGAGGTCCTGAATTACATGAATATGCTCCACTGTGTGCCGGAAGAGATAGCATCTACGCCGGGTACTCGAGCAATCCAAAGAAAGGCAAATCCGGATGGTATATGGACCCCATCGGAAGATTCAGTGATCTTGATGCAGCTTTTAATGCTCTGGTCAGGGTAAGAGATCATTATTCTGACTTCCTTGAGGAAACAGAATCCAATTTGAGAGTTCATTTTGTTTTCAGTGATCCAAGGGGAAATCCGGTTTTAGAAGATTTGAAACCAGGAGATGTAAGAGATCTTCACCAACTGGTATTGACAGGGCTTGCCCATACAGTAAGGCATACCAAGCAGATTGAAGGAATTAAAAATCAACGAGGCTTTCCAATCTCAAGTCATTATGATCAGGATTGAAGACATTCGAGAGATCTGTATGGATCTGCCCGGGGTGACAGAGGACATAAAATGGGAAGACCATTTATGCTTCAATATCGGAGGAAAAATGTTCCTGATCACCTCTCCTGACAAAGTGCCGCCTTCGGCATCATTTAAGGTCTCCGAGCAAGAGTTTGAATCCATGATCGAAAATGATCGCTTTGAACCTGCTTCCTACCTGGCGAGGTATAAATGGGTTTTCGTGGATGATATTGCATTGCTTTCAAAGGAAGAGTGGGTGTTATTCATCAATCGATCCTTTCAACTGATAGCTGAAAAATTACCGAGGAAAATCAAAAAAGAGATCGGGTTAAAATGAATGATCCGGAAGCTATTGTAGCAGGCTTTTATCAGGCCTTTGAACATCTGGATGCCGAAAAAATGGCATCCTACTATCTGCAAGATTCAAGTTTCCACGATCCTGCATTTGGAAGCCTAAATGGTACGCAGGCACAGGATATGTGGAGAATGCTGATCAAGAGATCAAGGGATCTTAAGGTGGAATTTGGAATAGAGAGTAGCGATGGAAATACCGTGATCACAAATTGGAAGGCGACCTACACCTTTGGAAGTACAGGAAGAAGGGTCCATAATAAGGTAAGGTCTACAATAGAAGTTCGGGAGCAAAAGATCTCAAACCATAGGGATGAATTTAATCTTTATACATGGTCAAGACAGGCCCTGGGGCTAACAGGATTTTTGATCGGCTGGACCCAATTCTTCAGAAAAAACCTTCAGGGGAAGACAAATAAAATGTTAGCAAAATTTCAAGAAACCAAAAGGGAATAAAATGCAGGTAATCCTTGGATCAAATGGAGTCATAGGCAAAGAGGTTGCAAAAGAGCTCCATGAAATGGGCATTCCGGTTCGACTGGCAAGTAGAAATCCGAAGAGGCTAAACGAACAGGACGAGCTCTTCCCAACGGATCTTAAAGATCTATCCCAAGTAAAAAAAGCAGTGAAGGGTTGTGAGGTGGCTTACCTAACAGTAGGTTTGGAATACAAGATCAGGATTTGGCAAAAAGAGTGGCCAATGATAATGAAAAACGTCATTGAATCATGCAAATCCGAAGCATGCAAGCTCGTATTCTTTGACAATGTGTATTGCTACGGAAAGGTTGAGGGTTGGATGACAGAAGAGACCCAGGTAAAACCAAGCAGCAAAAAAGGGGCGGTTAGGGCGGAACTGGACCAGATGATAAAGCAGGAAATTAAAGGAGGAAACCTGAAAGCAATTATTGCAAGATCAGCGGATTTTTATGGGCCTGATACCCCACTGAGCTTTTTCAATATAATGGTGATTCAAAATCTCCTGAAAGGAAAACCAGCTCAATGGATGCTTGATCCTAACAAAAAGCATTCATTAACCTACACACCTGATGCAGGGAGAGCTTGCGCAATACTGGGAAACAAAGAAGAAGCATATGATAAGGTCTGGCATTTGCCAACTGACAAAAATGCAATGAGCGGGCAGCAATATATTGATCTTTGTGCAAGAATTATGGATAAAAAACCCAAGATCATGGTCTTGCAAAGATGGTTCCTCTCAATGCTCGGGTTGTTTATAAATGCAATAAAAGAAAACCAGGAAATGCTTTATCAAATGGATTCTGACTACTTGTTTGATAGCAGCAAGTTTGAACAGGAATTTAATTTCAAGCCCACAACGTATAAGGAGGGAATGAGGCAAAGCATTGAATTTTACGAAAATCAATAAAATAACATGAAAAATCTATACTTAACCTTAACAATCCTTGGGTTCATTGCACCAAATATTTGGGTTGCAATGGTCTCAATAGAGACTGGCAACGTACTTTTTTGGTTAAAACCCATGGAAACCATGAATGGAATGTTTGGTAACAAAATTTCTACCGCCTTTATAGTAGATCTTCTATTTGTGGTGTTGGTTTTCTTCATTTGGTCCTACCATGAAGCAAGAAAATATAATATGAAAACACCTTGGTTGATATGGATATTGACCATGCTTTTCGGATTGGCAGGCACCTTTCCTTTGTTCCTTTACCAAAGGCAATCAAGAATGGAAAACCAGGAATAATGGGAGAGAAGGGAGCAAGATCCGGCGGTCATGTAGATGAGGTGGCCAGAGAAATTCTTCTAAGCCTTGAAGAACTCGAAGGGATATACAATAAAAAAATGTTTGGAGGCTATGGCTTTTTTACGGAGAAGGGGATGTTCGGGATCCTTGATAGCAAAGGAAATTTTTTCCTTAAAGCTGACAGTCAGTTAAAGGAAAAAATGATCAAACAGGGATCCGTCCAACATTCCAGAATGCCCTATTATTCAGTTTCAGATCATCAAGACCTACTCCAACTGGTCCGTGAACATTTAAATACCAAATAGCCAGGATTTATTCTATTGCTTTAGTCAAAATTTCCTCAACAAAGACATCAATACCACGAGCATCTTTTTTGAGAATGTTTTTTACGTCCTGGGTTGTAAAATCACCCCAGCCCTCACTGTATGCCTTGGAATATCCTTTCATGACCTCTGCCCCCCATTCTCCCCAGCCTGAATCTATAATTGAATTATATACATCATCAAGTCCAATTCTGATTGAATTTATCCTGCGACCTATTTTCTCGGATAATGTTCTCGTAATATCATCGACACCGATAACATCGGGTCCTGTTAAGGTATAGATCTTTCCAAGATGAGATTCAGATCTGATCAGGATTTGGGCAGCACAATCCGCAATATCCCGGACATCTATCATCCCAAGTTTTCCTTCTCCCATTCCCCAATACAATTGGTTTTCAGACTTAATAGTATCTCCTGACATTAGAAGATTCTGCATAAAATAATGCGGTCTTAAAATTGTGTGGGGAAGCCCTGAATCAATCAAATCCACATCACTCTGGAAGTGGAGTCTTCCGTTGTTCTGAGGAGCATCTTCCGCAGCTTTCAAAGCTGATATCCTCAGATAAAATGGAGATCCTGATTTTCTTGCCGCATTCAGGATATTTCTACCTTGTTGAACCGCATCCGGATTTGGCGGTGTGATTGCCAGGATGGCATCCACTCCATCTGCCGCTCTGTCCAAAGCATCTTGATCGGAAAACTCTCCTTCTGCCAATTCCACACCCATTTTTTCCAAAGCTTCACCTTTACTTTTTTGACGGACCAAGGCTCTCACATATTGCCCTTCTTTCAATAATTGGGGTATAACAAGGCTCGCTATGCTGCCGGTGGCCCCTGTAATGAGTATTTTCTTTTTCATTTTTATTTGTTTTAACAAATTTTGAGTAGGCAAATATATAAAAAGTTGAGTACTCAACAATTTTATAGATTTGTATATGGATTCTCATGTTTTAGCATCGGTAACAGTTCTTAAAGCCGGATTTCAGCACCAGAGATCCTTTGACCGTGCAATGGCCCCCCATGGATTATCATATGAGCAGTTCAATGTCCTAAAGATTCTTGAAATGAACTATCCCAAGGCTCTAAACCTCAAACAGGTCCAGGATCAGCTACTCAACCAAACTCCGAACACCACCAGGCTGGTGGAAAAGTTACGGACGAAAGGTATGGTGAGCCGGGAACAAAATCCTAAAAACCGAAGAGAGGTTGATATTTCCCTTACCCCAGAAGGAAAAAGAAAAATCAAACGCCTTGAAGGTACTCTAAAGATGATCGATGAATCTCTGAGACAGAACTTAAGTAAAAAGGAATCCATTGAGCTTACCAGATTGCTAAAAAAGTTCATGGGAGAAGGAGAAAAATGAGAAAGCATTTCGATTTGCACTATACAATAAATAAGTTCAAAAATGCACTATTGCTTTTTCGGTCATCCTAAATCCGCTTCAACATTTTTTGGAGGATTGCTAAGTCGAATTGCAATTGAAATGGGAAAGACCTACTTCTATGGTCAAATTTCTATGAAGGGAAAGGTAGAACTTATTAATCGGGAAAACCCCAATTTCATAATAAGTCAAAATTCCTCAATTTCATCTGTAAAAAGCCTTGACCGAAAGTTTAAGGCCTTCCACGTTATCAGAGACCCCAGGGATATTTGGGTATCCTCGTATTTCTCCTACAAAAAAACACATGCAATTGATGGTTGGAAAGATCTTGCTTTGATCAGAAAAAGTATCCTGGAAAAAGATTTCGAGGAGGGCATGGTGGAGACCTTAAGATTCAACAAAAAGTTCTTCGAGCACATGGAAAATTGGGAATTTGGAAATGATCAAATCCTTGAGATCCGATATGAGGATTTTATTAAAGAACCCGGAACTTGGATAAATGAGATTATTCGCTTCATGGAATTGGAACTAAGCCATTATTCTAGGTTTGAACCTTTTTGGACATTTCTTAACCGAGGAAGCCACTCATTGGGAACATACAAGATGATTCGATTTCCCAGAAAAGGAATAACAAGTTCAAGATTGGGAAATCTTAACGATGAGTTTTCATTTCAAAGTTTTTCTAAAGGAAGAAAGAAAGGGCAAGAAGATCAAAACTCCCATTATCGCAAGGGTGTAAGCGGGGATTGGAAAATCGTCCTAACGCCCAGCCTAAGAGCTCATTTTAATAGCGAATTCCCGAATCTCCTTACAGCCCTGCAATATGAAAAAGATAATTTATGGGTAAGCGAGTAAGGCCTTGGGTCCACCTGTCTCAGCTTTTAGGGATCCTTATTTTTGGTTCCTGTGGAGAGGATGGGGTCCAAAAAAATGAAACCATAGAGGAGGAAGTAAGGGTGGGCGGCCCTTGCGATGGTTGCGAATTGATCTATGAAGGGATGCCCCAACAGATCAATTCCATCGACACAAGCCTTGATTGGTACACAGCTTCAAAAAAACTTACTATAAACGGGTCGGTTGAAAGTCAGGAAAATGGCAATCCAGTTTCTGGCGTAATTATATACTACTGGCATACGGATAGCCTTGGTATCTATTCAAAGGCAACAGATCAGACACAAGGAAGAAGACATGGTAAACTTAGGGGCTGGGTCATGACTGACAAAAACGGAAAATTCCAGATATATACTTCTTTTCCAGCTGCCTATCCAAATTCTAGCATTCCGTCTCATGTCCATGTGGTAGTGAAGGAGGAAGGGTTTAGTGAATATTATATCGATGCCTGGGAATTCATGGGTGATCCCTTTTTGGATCCTGGATCAAGAAATGCAAGAACAGCAAGAGGAGGACTTGGGATCTTAGAGCTGGACACAACTGATTCAGGGTTTGTTACAAGACCAAAAATAATTCTGGGGCTGAATATTCCGGATTATCAGGAACCTTGATCGGGAAATTTCAAGGTAAAAGTAGATCCCAGGCTCTTTTCCGATTCCAGCCCTACTGATCCACCTAACCTCTCTATGGCCTCTTTAACAATATATAATCCAAGGCCATCCCCTTTGGATAGCTCTGTTCCCCTGTAAAACATCTCAAAGACCTTTTCTCTCTTCTCAGATTCGATACCAATTCCATTGTCCTTTACAGATATTAACACTCCACTCCCATTTTTCTCCGCAACCACTTTCACAAAACTCTCATCCTTGTCCTGGTCGGAGTACTTAATGGCATTATTGATGATGTTGGACAGAATAGTTCGGAATTTTCCCTGATCGATTGAAATAACCAATCTAGGCTCAACATCAATCAGAAATTCCAGGCTTTTTGCATTCTCACTGTAGGAAAGACTTTCAATAATTCCCCTAACCTCTTTTTCAATATCTACTTGAGCTTGTTCTCCATTGGACCTGTTGCCTTTTAGGTAGGTGTTTATCGTATGGATTGTCTCATCCAATTTAGTTGTGGAGGTCCTGATCAGATCAAGATACTCCCTTGAACTCTCGGGATCCTTTTCTATAAGGTCAACCAAACCCAAAATAGAGGTTAGTGGAGCTCTTAGATTATGAGAAATGCTGTACGAGAAGTGGTCCAGTTCCTCATTCATCTTTCGTAGTTCCTTTGTTCGAATTTCCACCTTATGTTCCAAGTTTCTGTTCAAATCTTCTGCTTCCCGGGATTTTTTGCGGAGTTCCCTATTCAATTCCTCCATTTTGAGAACCGCCTTTTCCTGTTGGCTTTCATAAGAAAATACAATGAAAAGCAAGGTTCCAATACTGAATACGAAATTTGCAAGCATCACTACCGACCAATAATGAGGAGAAATAAAATTGGGAAGCTCAATTCCAAAAAAGGGGAAAAGGGCCAGGGTCAAAACCAAAAGAAAAGTAACCACGGACCATAGCCTTCCGGAAAAGTTATTGGTGAGAAGGTAGCCGGTTATCGGGGCAAACAGAAGCCAGATCAAGGCTGGAGAATGGATCCCTCCAGTAAAAACCACCAGGGCCCCAAGATCAAGGATAACAGAGAAAGCACAGAAGTTTCCCATGGTGATGTAATTCACCCCACGTCTAATTCCATAGAGCATCGCTACGGCCATAGCGGTAGCAGCGGTTGAAAAAACCAAACCTTCATTAAATCCAATTGCAACATAAATGAAAGGCAATATGAGAGTTGCCAAACCCCCGAAAATCAGGAGATAGAAGGTAAGGGTGATCTTACGGTTCTCCGTAGGGTCAGGATAATTATCCCTTAGAAAGTATTTCTTTATCCTATGAGCCCAATCCATAGTAGTTTCCCTAAGGCAAAATTTATACTATGCAATTTAGAAAAAGGTGTTGTTGCTAAAATGCCGAAAAAGTGCTGAATAGTATAAAAAGGCACATGGAATACCTAGAGTATTTCACCTTCCCATGTTCTGAAATATTTGAAAGTATTTGCATTTTTTTCATATTGAATCAATGCACTCAGATTTAAAAGAAATTGCCGAATCATTTGGCTCTCCCTTGTATGTATATGATGAGAAGGTCATAAAGGAAAACTACTACGGGTTTAAGGATTCGTTTCCGGATCTTGCTGTAAAGGTCTTTTATGCCTGCAAAGCACTAAGCAATATCTCTATTCTCAAACTATTCAATTCGTATGGGGCCTCATTGGATTGTGTTTCGATACAAGAGGTAAAACTTGGGTTAAAAGCAGGTTTTGATCCAAGGGACATCCTTTTTACCCCGAATTGTATTTCTGAATCAGAATATGAGGAAGCCATTGATCTCGGAGTGATCATAAACGTTGACAACCTGCCTACATTGGAATACCTGGGAATGAAATATCCTGGAATTTCACTTTGGGTAAGGATAAATCCACACCTCATGGCCGGTGGAAACAGGAATATTTCAGTGGGCCATATTGACTCAAAGTTCGGTATATCAATTCACCAACTCCCTCTTCTTAAAAGGTTGATCCAAAAACTTGGAATTAATGTAGAAGGAATTCATACACACACCGGCTCTGATATAATCGATCCGGATATTTTCATCCGAGCTGCGGAGTTGATCTTTGATGTGGTCAAAGAGTTTGAAACTGTAAAATTCATTGATTTTGGCAGTGGCTTTAAGGTCAGATACAAGGAAGGAGATGCTGAAACCAATCTGGAGGTTTTTGGAAGAAAATTCTCGAAAGTCTTTCTTGAATTCTGCAAGGAGCAGGATAAGGATTACCAGCTTTGTTTTGAACCAGGAAAATTCCTGGTCAGCAACTCGGGAAGCTTTGTTTCAAAAGTCAACCTTGTTAAGCAAACCACATCTTGCGTTTTTGTGGGAATTGATTCAGGATTCAATCACTTTATTCGACCTATGTTCTATGATGCATATCATCAGATTGAGAATCTTTCGAATCCTGAAGGCGAAAAAAAGGTCTATACCGTGGTGGGATACATATGTGAAACAGACACCTTTGCCCAGGATAGATTTATAACCGAAGTAAGAAAAGGAGATCTCTTATGCTTTAAGAATGCAGGCGCCTATTGTTTTTCAATGGCCTCCAACTATAACTCAAGGCTAAAGCCTGCAGAGGTATTGGTAAAGGATGGAAAGGCGCAACTAATCAGACGAAGAGAAAGCCTTGAGGACCTTTTGGCAACTCAAATGGAGTTGACTAGCTAGGCTCTTATTTTGGCGGGTAATAGTAGAAGATCTTTCTTACTGCATCATTGATGTTTTTCTCTCTGTCATTGGTGTCCTCATCAATGGTCCCTTCACCCCTTCCCTGCCAAACAAGCTGCTTCTTCTCAGCATCTATGAGATCTATGAACAATGTGCCTACCACATAGGTGACCGTGTTAATATCTGTAGTACTCATTCCTCCATATCCATATCTATACCCACCGCCATAGTAATTGGTTGAGGCATAGGTATTTTGCTCCTGCTTTGCAGTTAACACCACGTCAACAAATAGGTCCGGATTATCGGCCTTTGTCAGTCCTTTCTCATTTAACTGATTCTCGATAGCGGTCAATAATCTGTTCTTGTTAAGATCATTCAGCGGAAGCTCATTCACCCTATGATCAAATTGATAGGTTTTGTACTTGCTGAAGTCAGCAGTTTTATCATAGTCAGTAGTGATCTTGATCGACTCACATGAAAAAAGAAATAGAACAATAAGGAGGCTTAAGAGTGATTTTCTCATGGGGCTGTTTTTTACAAATTTAGAAGAACCTTCAATATTTATCCTTGGCTTTGAGCAAGTTCTTCAGGAAAAGTTGCCCAGTCGCTTTTTGGCATTCCCTCAAGAGATTCCATGAAGGATATAATGTTTTCGATTTCACTGGGTTGCAGATCCTTGTTCAGGTTAACCCTGGCCATGATCTTGATCGCTTCAAAAAGGTTATCAACACTGCCGTCATGAAAGTATGGAGCGGTTTTGGTAACGTTTCTGAGGGTTGGAACTTTGAATACATAGCGGTCCGCTTCATTACCCGTTATTTTGAATTTTCCCTCATCAATATTGTCGCTTTGAGTGAACTCCCAGTAATCATAGTGGACACCAAATTTTTGAAACAGATTACCTCCAACCATGGGGCCTGTGTGGCATGTGATGCAACCTACCTCTATAAAGGTTGACAATCCCTTCTTTTGCTGCAGAGTCAGCGCTCCTTTCTTTCCATTTAGATACTCATCAAAAGCCGAAGGGGTGATAAGGGTCCGTTCAAAAGCCCCGATAGCGGTCTTAAGATTTTCGTAAGAGATTGCATCAGAAGAATTTGGAAATGCCGAAGAAAAAAGGCTTTGATAGAGCTCGATCCCATTTAATCTATCGATCAAAAATTCTTCAGAAGGAATCGCCATTTCCGCCGGATTCAGGATAGGCATTCCTGCCTGCTCTTCTACATCCTTGGCTCTTCCATCCCAGAACTGACTGGTATGGAGTGCAGCATTTAGGACTGTAGGTGAATTCCTGTCCCCATGTTCTCCGGCATCACCTGGAGAGGTGGGCAGGTTATCCACTCCAAATGTTGAGAGATCATGACAAGAATTACAACTGATGTTTCCCTCTTTGGAAAGCCTGGTATCATAGTAAAGGATCTTTCCCAGCTTCACCTTCTCTGATATCCTGGGATCATTTGCAATCGGTTTCGGTTCGGAAATGGAAGAAAATGTCCTTGTAACTTGCTCATAGATCCGTTCATCGATCTCATAGGCTTCCGCATACTCCTTGGCTTGTTGCTGAGCCTTATTTGGTTGCTTATCAGAGCAGGAAAAAATAAATATGAAAATCAGGAGGCTGAATTGAAAGGTCTTGGTCATCGTGCAGAGTGTTTAAGTGATAACAAATCTATGCCTCTTTGAGTTTTTCGAATTTCTAAATGATTAGATTTGATTATGCCTTATGATGAATACCTTGAAGAAAGAATTTCAAGGATACTTGAGAATAAAAAGGTTCCTTTTGAGGCCAAAAAGATGATGGGCGGCCTTTGTTATATGGTGGATGACAAAATGTGTGTGGGTGTGATAAAGGATTCTTTGATGGCCAGGATAGACCCCCAGCAATATGAAAAAGCCCTAAACCAACCCGGAGCCAGACAAATGGACTTTACAGGCAGGCCAATGAAGGGTTATATTTTGGTTGAACCTGAAGGAATTGACCAAGAAGAGGACCTTGAAAGATGGATAGATCAATGTCTGGAGTTTAACCCTAAGGCCAGATCAAGCAAGAAAAAGAAAGCCTGAAGCGGTTTCAATAAGCATTTCATGTTAGGTAAAGGATGATAAGATTTGGCAGGGGGTCTTTAGAAGATGTCTTACTAATGGACTAATTTTGCAGCAAGATTCAATTTATAGCTGTTTTTTGGCTTTCTGCTAACCTTTTTGACCTAATACCGTATATAAATGGGGATAAATACCCTAGAAATCAAGGAGATAAACCTCCAACTAGTGGTATATTTAGCTGAAATAGTCAAATACCCGGAATAATACTTTACAAGATGTCAAAATATTTCCTTTCAACCGTTTTGGCTTTCCTGGCTTGTACTGGAATTATATATGCCCAGCCCGTCAACGACAATGCAGTAAATGCCATTGACGTAACGGCTCTTGTTAACAGCCCTGGTTGCTCGGCAAATGCGGCTTATACTACAGTTGCTGCAACTTCTGACAAAAATTCTGGATCCTGCTGGAACACAGCTGGCGGGAGCAATGTATGGTTTTGGTTTACTGCTCCCACATCAGAGGTAACAGTCACAATAAATACAGGTGGATCACAGGGGACTTTAAGATACTCCTATGTAGCTCTTTGGGACACTGATACTGTTTCACAATTGGCCTGTGAGCGATATACAGGTCAGTTTTCCGATCTTGAGATGAGTTATGTAGGTCTTACTCCAGGAAACAGGTACTTTATTTCCGTAGATAATCATAATGGAAGCACGGCCTATCGCGGAACATTCCAGATCTGTCTGGATAGCTCCGCTTCTTATGATTATTTAGAAGGGGCAATCTTCGTTGACTCCCTGATGGATGCCTGCTCCCAAAACGGGATTTTTTCAACGGAATACGCTTCCTCCGATCAATCAAATGGAACCTGTTGGAATACCACGGGGGGGAGCAATAGATGGTTCGCTTTTGTTGCCACCTCATCTTCCGTAACCGTTGATATTTTGACGGGCGGGGCTCAAGGTACCCTTAGGTATGCTTATACAGCCCTCTATAACTCCGACCTTAGCACACAGATAGCTTGCGAAACATATACCGGCCAGTACTCAGATCTTTCTATGAGTGCCGTAGGACTTACGGTCGGAGATACATTTTACATCCAGGTTGACAACCACAACGGAAGTACAGCATATAGAGGAAGTTTTGCTCTTTGCCTCTCAAGTACGTCCGATTATGACTTTTATGAATCGGCAATATTTGTGGATTCCCTCATGGATAATTGCTCACCTGATGCCTCTTATACCACTTCCCAGGCAACTGGAGACCAGACACCGGGCAGTTGCTGGAATACTGCTGGGGGTAGCAATCGTTGGTTTGCTTTCGTCGCCACATCCACATCAGTGACAATAGAGGTTTTAACGGGAGGATCTCAAGGAACACTGAGATATGCCTATACAGCATTGTATAATTCCGATCTGAGTACTGAATTAGCTTGTGAAACTTACACAGGTCAGTATTCCGACCTTACAATGAGTGCAGTTGGGCTAACAGTGGGAGATACATTTTACATTCAGGTCGACAACCACAATGGTAGCGCTGCCTACCGAGGATCATTTGCTTTGTGCCTTTCAAGCACTTCAGATTATGATTTCTACGAATCCGCCATATTTGTTGATTCATTGATTAATACCTGCTCACCGGACGCATCATATACTACTTCTCAGGCGACCGCCGATGAAACCCCTGGGACCTGCTGGAATACCGCCGGTGGAAGCAACCGCTGGTTTGCTTTTGTGGCTACAAGTTCACAGATAAAAATTGAAGTCCTTACAGGGGGGTTACAGGGAACGATCCGATATGCCTATGTGGCCTTGTATAATTCTGATTTAAGTTCAGAGCTTGCTTGTCAACAGTATACAGGTCAATACTCTGATCTCTCAATGAATGCAGTTGGTCTTACGGTGGGTGACACTTTCTACATCCAGGTTGATAATCATAACGGTAGTACAGCTTACAGGGGAACTTTCGCATTATGTCTTTCGGATGAGGTAGATTATGATTTTTTCGAGGGTGCCATTTTTGTGGATTCCCTTAGAAACACATGCTCACCAAATGCGGTTTATACTACCTCACAAGCCACCTCGGACCAAAGTCCTGGTTCCTGTTGGAATACCACTGGTGGGAGCAATCGCTGGTTCGGCTTTGTAGCAACAACTACCCAGGCAAGGATCGAAATAAGAACAGGAGGGTTAGAGGGGACATTAAGATATGGCTATGCAGCACTATGGAATTCCGATTTGAGTTCACAGATTGCTTGTGAGAGATACACTTCACAGTACAGCGATATTGTAATGAACGCGGTGAGCCTGACCCCAGGGGATACGTTCTATATTTCAGTTGATAATCACAATGGAAGTGCGGCGTACCGAGGGACATTTGC
>JANQSY010000053.1 GCA_028279065.1 Cytophagales bacterium | reverse complement strand
AACAGAATGGCTAACCAATTTACCTAAAAACTCAAAATGATGAACGCAGCTATATTAAGAACAGGGTTTGACAAGTCACGGTCATGGTCATGGTCATGGTCATGGTCACGGTCATGGTCATGGTCACGGTCATGGTCATGGTCACGGTCATGGTCACGGTCATGGTCACGGTCACGGTCACGGTCACGGTCACGGTCACGGTCAGGGTCACGGTCAGGGTCACGGTCATGGTCACGGTCAGGGTCAGGGTCACGGTCACGGTCACGGTCAGGTTAAACTTAAAAACTGAAACCAATGGAAGAAAGACTTAACCAACTGAAGTATTATTTGGGAACCGGCGTCATGATCTATGATGATGTAGATTGGAGAAAGAAAATATGGCGCTGTAAATTTACGCCTATCGCCTACCAGAACTGGATTGATGGGGGAACATTTACAAATCCAAGACTTGGACTTCGACCCCTCTCAGACCTCACAAAAGAGATCGTAGTAGAATGTTTAAAGAAACCAATTGTATTTGCTTCTATGTATGGAGAGGTTTTGTGTTCAGCCGACGCAGATTATCAATCAAGAATTGAGGAACGTGCAATGCACATAGAAATGGGAATTAAGACCAAGAATATAAACTTAGCGACTTTTGAGAAATTGATCTTATGTCATTTCGACGTATTCGGATGGATAGAAAAGGGATGGGCAATTGATGTTAACACATTTAAAGATTGATACTATGAACAGAGATATAAAATTCCGGGGGAAACGAAAAGAAAACGGACAGTGGTGTTATGGTTATTATTACTATAATTCAGAAGATGACCTCCATTGTATTTGGACGAATAGTGATAATGGACAGCCTGTAGATTATGCACGGATTGTTGACCCCAAAACAGTAGGCCAATACACCGGACTAAAGGACAAGAACGGAAAGGAAATTTATGAGGGGGATAAAATGGATGAATGGAATAAACAAGGGGTAGTTAGATGGGATTCAAAGAACGCTGGATTTATACTTGATTGCGGCGATTTAGTGTATGGAATAGGTGTTTTGGATTGGGAATTGACAGAAATAATCGGAAACATTCATGACAACCCCGAATTAATACAATAGCTATGACTACAGGAAAGAACAGGGCCAATAGTTTAATATCAAAATAGATTATGAAAAGAGTTATAAATACAGAGAAAAAGCCAATAAAAATGTGGCTTGATAATATTGAACATGGCGCCCTTGAGCAGGCCAAAAACATTTCGAATTTACCATTTGCTTTTAGTCACATTGCGATTATGCCGGATAGTCATCAAGGGTATGGAATGCCTATAGGAGCTGTTCTTGCCACAAAAGACGTGATTGTTCCTAATGCTGTAGGGGTTGATATAGGATGTGGCATGTGTGCTATGAGAACTTCTCTAAGCGATATTGAAAGGGATGATTTAAAGAAGATACATGATTTGATTCAGAAATTCATACCTGTTGGATTCAATAAGCATGAGCATCAACAGCCTGAAAGGTCTATGCCAGAGTATAAGGGTGGCTGCGAAATAGTTGAGCGAGAATATGAGAAAGCAAGATACCAAGTAGGTACATTAGGAGGAGGTAATCATTTCATTGAAATTCAAAAAGGATCTGATGGACGTGTTTGGGTAATGATACATTCTGGGAGCAGGAATATTGGTTACAAAGTAGCACAGCATTACGACAAGATTGCTAAGAAAATGAATGAACGATATTTTTCAAGTGTTCCATCAGATTGGCAGCTTCCCTTTTTGCCCTTTAATTCTTTTGAGGGGCAATCTTATAAAAAGGAAATGGATTATTGCATTGAATTCGCATTCGCCAACCGGATGCTTATGATGGAGTTTGTGCAGGTATGTATATCTATGGTAATCCATGGGGTTGAATATGGGGGTGTTATAAATAAGCCTCACAACTTTGCTGCTTTTGAGCATCATTTTCAACGTAATCTTATAATCCATAGAAAAGGCGCTACAAGAGCTTATGTAGGAGAAATAGGCATGATACCAGGATCTCAGGGCAGTAAGTCTTTTATTGTCCAGGGGAAGGGGAATGACATGAGTTTCAAAAGTTGTTCTCATGGAGCTGGGCGTGTTATGGGAAGAAAACAAGCCATCAGGGAGTTGAATTTGGAACAAGAAAAATCAAAAATGGATGATTTGGGTGTTCTTCATAACATAGAGACTGTAGACCAATTGGATGAGGCAGACGGAGCGTATAAGGACATTGATGAAGTTATGGAAAATCAGTCAGATCTTGTTGATATATTGGTAGAGCTGACTCCTATGGCTGTTATAAAGGGGTAGAAAGATGAAAAAATACGATATTATAATTGGAATTGATCCAGGGGCGTCATCCGGAGCTATCGGAGTGTATAGATACGATCACTTTGGGCTTGAGAGGATGCCAAATGGATTCCTTGAAATAATGGATGCTTTGAATCTTTACAGAGGCAAGAATGTTGTTGTATTTATAGAGAAGGTTGGTCATTTCCGGGGAGAAGACCCTGTTAAGAAGTTTGCGATCGCCAAGCTTGAGAAGAATTTTAATGAGTGTGTTAATGTGTGTCAGGCGCTTGGGTTTGATTATTGTTTGGTTCCGGCTGTAACATGGCAGAGATTTTTACGAATCCCTAATATTAAAGGAGAAGAATATGAAGACAGGAAAACCCGTTTTTGGAAAATAGCGCAGTCTAAGACTAACCTTGCCAAGATATACAAATATGCTGCGGATGCTTGTTTGATAACCCTGTTTGGAAAGCATGTATTAGAAGTAGATAGGCAATTATTTGAAAAGTTAAAGCAATGAAACAGGAGCTTTATCAAATTATAGAAGAACAATGTAGGGCCTATTCTGGCAAATCATTTCTTGATGCTTGGAAGCAAATCGGTGGCTCTATGATGCGAAAGATCTTGGAGAGATCCATGGAGGTTTATTTGGCTCAACAACTTCCAGCTAACAAAAAATTTGTTGAAGAAGTTGGAAAGATGAGAAAAGCACAAAAGGATTTCTATTCAATGAGAAGTCAAGAGAACCTGATGAGTGCTAAGAAGTGGGAGTCTTACATAGACAAAAGATTGGAATCTATTGATACTTCAGATCAATTGAAATTGTTTGAATAATTACATTAAACATATACTGTCTGGGAGAGTCTGCCCGTATTGTCGGTATCCTTCTGTATTTGTTGACAGTGCTGAGGTGTATGGAGAATCTCATGGTATGATCTATTTGTGTAGGCCTTGTAATGCTTATGTTGGTGTTCATAAGGGAACAGACAAAGCTTTGGGGAGGCTTGCAAACGCAGAGTTGAGACATTGGAAGAAAAAGGCTCATCGTTATTTCGATATTTTATGGAGGGCTAAATGGATTTCCGAAGGATGTAGTAAAAGAGAGGCGAGAACCTCCGGTTATAAGTGGTTAAGTCAAGAGCTTGACATACCTTTAGATCGATGTCATATTGGAATGATGGATGTTGCTGAATGCATTGAAGTGGTAAGAATTTGTTCTAAATATGTGAAAAAATATGCTTAAATTAGCCTTGTCGATATGAGGAGAACACACGAAGCATTAATATCTATAGACGCGGAAGGGAATCCAACAACACACAATCCGCATCTCATCAGAGAGTTTTTCAAGCATCACCCCAATAGTGAGATTTACGCAAAATTCACAAAACGCGATAAATCTTACTCTAATAATGCTTTAAGGTATTATTGGGCCGAGGTTATTATGAAAATGCAGCAGGGACTTAAATCTTTGGGCTATGAGTTTGATGCTGAAACTACTCATGATTTTATAAAGCAGTTTTTCCCTATAATGTATGATGAAATACCGGTCCAGGATAAGACTTTTAGAGTTTACAAAAGCATCAAGGACCTTTCTAATGAAGAATTTTGGGAGTACATCGAATCTTGTAAGAGGTTCGCAGCAGAGAATTTTAGTTTAATCATAAATGACCCAACAAACAAAAAACAATGGAAGCAACAATGACGGACGAAGATGTCCAAGAATTAGAGGAGATCTATAGTCAACCCAAACGACAAGTTACACGATCCAACTTTACTCTTTTGAAGGTCAGTAAGGTAGGAGGAGGCTCTATATCTTATACTTATAAGACATCCTTCAATGATGGAGGGGTGGTGAACGAGAATATTCATGATATAAAATCGACATTTGTGGCTCACCCAGATCTTTTGTCAATATTTGATGATCTAACGGATATTTATATCAAGTCCAAAGGATATGACGTTGTTCATAATATTGCAAATTCCGGAATAAAAGAGTCGGATCTTAAATGCATGAAGTCTAAGGCTGTGGAGAAAGTATTAAGCATGTTGAATGTCTCTCAACATACTCGAATTGACTCATATTCTATTTCTATTCAAAATAAGGATTCTGAGATAGTGTCGGCGGTTGTATCTGCAAAGGAGAAGCAAAGATCTGGGCACACTGTTGGTTCAGCGACTCACAGAATAGAGCTTAAGGGCACTTCTGTAATGGGAATAGAAGAAGAGCTTCTGGACTGTTGTGAAAGACTTAGAGAGGAGGTGTATTGCTTTGCTTATGAAGGCAAGCATAATCAAGTCGAAATTGATTTTGAGAATCCTCCTGAATAAAATTCCTGAGCGTTCTTTTCATTACCCTTGAATGAACAATACAGGTTAAGAACAAAAGCCCCGGTGCAGGAATACTGGGCATTGCCGGTAACGGTTGGATTGATTTCATGGCTAATCTCAATCTTTGGGTTCGATTCCCTTGTCCGGCACATGGCTAAATGTTGTTTGGCAGATGGTTGTAATAACCCCAGGTGGGCAAAAGGATATTGTCTTTATCATCAGTATTTAAGAGATGATTTTAAAAAGAAGCGCATTAAAAGCTATACTAAGAAATCATCTTACCAAATCAGGAAATACAATGTTAAAAGACGTATTTATTTAAAGGATAATCCGGTATGCGAGGTCAAGGGTTGTTGGAACCGATCTACTAACATTCATCATAAAGCCGGAAGACGTGGATATGCTGATCAGTGGGCCAGGGACAATAAAATACAATTGGTCCAGGATGAGCGATATTTTATGGCTTGTTGTGATGATTGTCATCCAAAGAGGATACATGAGAATCCAGGATGGGCCAGGGAACAGGGATACATTTTAACATTAAAATCAAGATGAGATATTTAGTTGCATTTATAATGGTTTTCGCAATGCTCCCATTCATAGCGTTAGGATTGGCGATTGAGCATGTAGTATGGGGCATAAAGACCGGAATGGATCTTCATGATGATATTGTATTGTGGGTAGATAGCGGAATGAAAACGAAACCGGCTAAGGATGAAAATAAAAATCACTAAGCGTCTTCAAGGCTATATAATAGAGCATTTACAAGAGGGAGAGGTTATACCTTCTTCTACACACGTTTTTTGTGGAAACTGTGGTGGATCTATAGGGGTGGTTAAGAAACCTATGAAGTTCCCTTTTAATTGGATTCAGATGGAGAGTAATATGAGAGATACCCGGATATTTGTAACAAGCCAGGGGATAACTTGTCAGCACTGCAACCACCTTGTCAGCTTCACCTCTGGAGATCTCAGATTTACGCCTCTTAAGAGGTATTTAGAATTCTTCCCTGCTGACAAGCATAACGAAGGGTCAGCTACTAACGATTAACAGAATGACGCAATCAGACATTAATGACATGAGATCAATGATCTCTATCGGGCTTTATTCAAAACACGAGGTATCCAGTTGTTTCGACATAAGTGTTGATGAAATGGAACTTTTTTTATTGAAAACTCCAAAAGACATTTTGAAAGAGGCGTATGGGTATCAATTCTCAACTCCTATGTGTATAGTGGATTATGAAGGATGTACTCAAGAAGATCCATTTGAAGGGATTTCATCTCTTGAGGGCTTTAGTGAATGGGAGTTGAACGAAATTAGGGTGCGGCAGACTGGTATAATAATGCCGTAAATACTATCTTTGTAACGCGGGATGAATCTTCGTGTAAGAATTCTATCGACACCCGCTAAGCCCTGTCTTTTGATGGGGCTTTTGTTTTTGATAAAAATCGCTATCTTTGAATTTGTTAGTACTTAACTGCTTTCAATAATTTTCTACTTTGGCAATTTAAGGCCCGGCTTATAGTCGGGCTTTTTTTTGTATATTAGCTCTTACAAAGCACTTTAAGTAATGGCGTCTAATAAGAAAGTAAGGCTCGATAGCTTATGTCTAAGCGAGGATAATCCAAGGAGTATAACAAGCAAGAAGTTTGAGGACATGAAGAGATCTTTAGAGGAAGATCCTTGGATGATGGAGTTAAAGCCTATTGTGATAGATGAGAATAGAGTGGTATTGGCCGGGAATCAGAGAACAAAGGCATTGATGGATCTCGGATATGAGGAAGTTCCGGCTGAGTGGGTTGTTCAATACAAGGACCTGGATGAAGAGCAGAAGCTTAAATTCATGATCAAGGACAACACTCATTTTGGAAAGTGGGATACTCCTAAGCTTCTGACAAAGAAAGATGAAAAGACCCTTCAGGATTGGGGTGCCTTGGAGCCAAGGTATATTTCAAAGAAGAAAGACGAAAAGTCTTCTCTTCGGACTTATAGAATAGAGATCCAATCAACATCTCCTGAAGACAGGGATAGAGCAAAAAACCTGCTTTCTGAGAATGGATTTCAAGTAAAGTAACGCCTATGACAGATTTTGGTACACGAGTCGGAATGGCTAAGGACATTGCTGAGTTCAACGTGAAGCATAGAGAGGTCCCTGTAGGGGATCAAAAGAAGGCATTCACAGGAAAGGATTACAGGGACCTCAGAAGGTTCTTTAAGCATGCTTCCAGTGAAGAGATCCGGCAATGGATAGTCAAAGCCATGTATAACAACCGGATGTATACCGAGAATCAAATGAAGGAGTATTCAGAAACCCTAAACAAAGAACTTGTGAAGGAGAGGTCTGAAGCGTCTATAATAAAGCGAGCTATGGAGAGATATGAGTCAGAGGTTCTGGTTTATCGGGCTTATCTTTCTCTTCCCTGGCATAAAAGATTATTCACCAAAACACCTAAAGTAGATGATACACACATGTAGAATGCTTGTGAGAAGCAATACCGATATTATGGATAAGCCCATGGACTTCTGGGTAGAAGTTGATATAAACCTCATGGAGGTGATGGCATACCATAACGAAGAAAAAGCTGTTGACGAAGATCCAATGGCTCCTCATGCTCCTGAAAACGGAAACACAGGGGTGTATATGAGAAACGGAGATTTATTCTCTATAGACACTAAGTTTGAAACATTCAGGGGAATCTACCGTAAATTTTGGAAGCGGTCATTGGATGATCCCAAAACACTTATGCCAGAAGAACATGGAGGATCAATGTAACTTAAATATCTCAGTGTCTCAATCAAACAAGTGTGGGGAATTAATAGACGTCTTTTTGGTGCCTTATTCAATAGATGCCTTAATGCATATAAAGCAAAAGCAGGAAAGAGAAACAGAAGATGTAGATTACGAAGAGGTAGAAGAAGAAACACCATTAATCCAGGGGCGAAATCTACTGAACGAAATGAACACTCACAAAAGGTAATGTTGATTTGGGCAAGAAAGAAGACATAGAAGAATGGCCGGCCCCAAAGGGAATGTTGGGAGATAAGGCCACTATCTTGAGGAAGAAAATCTTTCTCACTATGTTTTCTCACCATCTTGCTATTATCACTCCAGCGTGTAAGGCCACAAGTAATTTAAGCAGGACCACATATCACACATGGAGGAAGGAGGACTCTGTATTTAATGCTGCTTGCTTGGAAATAGAGCAAGAGCAGGTAGATATGGTTGAGACCAATCTTCTGAGAAATGTTAGGGATGGCAAGGAGATCTCAAGCATCTTTTATCTGAAGAGCAAGGCTAAAGACAGGGGGTATGGAGACGACGGAGTTAAGGTTACTAACAAAATCAAGGTAACAGTTAACAAGAAAGATAAGGCCTAACATTGATAAATGAAATCGAGATAGAGATAGACGAGGAGGTTTTCCTTCCGGTATATCGACCGCTTCTCGATAATGACGATGACATCATATTTCTATGGGGAGGTCGTGATTCTGGGAAGACGCACTTTATAGCTCAGAGACTTCTAATGAAGTGTATGTCCGCTTCTTATTTCAGGTGTATACTGATTCGGGCCACATTCGCCACAATAAAGGATTCTCAGTTTCAGACCCTTTGGGATCTCATAGAGGATTGGGGGCTTACTCATTTATTCAAACGTAGATCTAATCCTTTAGAGATCGAATGCATTAATGGTAATAAGTTTATAGCCAGAGGATGCGACAAGATTGAGAAGATTAAGTCTGTGAAAGATCCTACAGATGCATGGTACGAAGAAGGCAACCAGATCACAGAGGAGCAGCATATCACCATCATGACTACGTTGAGGTCTAATAAGGCCAAGGTACAGCAGTGGTTTAGCTTCAACCCTGAGTGTGATCAAGACTATAGGGAGTTTTGGTTATATGAAAGTTGGACCGGAGACAGGCCCGGATTGTGGAGCGGTGTTAAGACTATGACTGTAGGGGACGAGTCGGTAGAGCTGCGTTTTACCAGTTGTCATACCACTTATAATGACAACCCTCATGTATCTCTTGAAAGAAAGGCTATACATGAATATCTCGGTCAAAGGAGTAAATACTATTATACTGTTTACACCAGGGGGTTGTGGGGTAATAAGCTTGTAGAAGATCAGTTTGCTCATCAGTTCGATGAAGATATACATTGTTCTTCAGATGTGGTTCATGATCCTAACAAACGATTGTTCATATCGATCGACTTCAATATATCGCCATTTGCGATAATATTCTTCCATAATTGGAAGGATCAGAGAGGGGAGCATGTTCACGTATTTGATGAGATGTCTATAGAGAATGCGGATATAGATAAAGTCATCCGCCGCATAAAAGAAACGTATGGTCCATGGCTCCCTTCTTGTGGGTTAACCGGGGACAGTACCGGCAATAAGAAGGAGATAGGCCAGAGGGATCACTCAAGCCATTATAAACAGATCAAGAAAGGCCTTGGTCTCAAGCCTTCTCAGGTCAAGACGCCAAACAATCCAACTCACCAGAACAGTAGGGTAGACTGTAATTACTTCTTATTGCATTTCCCGGACTTTAAAGTAAATAAGGACAAATGCCCAAATCTGGTTAGAGATCTGAACTTTGTAGAGTGTAAGTCTTCCGGGAAGATTATAAAGCTCAATCGTAAAGAGGAAAATCAAAGGGCGGACCACTTGGATACGTTCAGATACTTGGTAAACACCTATCTTAAAGATTGGATCAAGCGACACATGAAGTTTCATGGGTATACAAGAAAGGACAAAGTTCTTAGTGGATCTCAGATGGATGAAGGGTTTAAAAAATTCATGGATAGTAGATCTAAGTAATTATTTGTCAAATTGTTGGGGATAGATACCTATTTGAATTACTATATTAGCAGCAATTTTCGTTGTTATGTTTAAGTATAAATACCTATATTGGTATTAAAAAACAATGAAACGCTCTAATCTATTCTTAATCATTGCTGGAATCGTGTTGGTAATATCTTGTGCAAAGTCTGACGACATTTTGCCAAAGGATATGAGCGCCCCATATGTAAGGTCTGTACCTTCAGGGGGCGTACAATGTGATACGATATTCATTCTAACATGTCATCCGATATGTGCTGTAACAAGCAAACCCTACCAATTTGAAAATGTGGAGATCCTACAAGATTGTCTGCCTTTTGAGTTAAGGTATTCTGCAAGGTGTCCTTTTAATGGATCTGTATTGAAATATCAATTACCGGATTATGACACAACTGGAACTGTGCCTATAGCTACAATTCAGTTATCGTTTAACTACACTGAGAATTTACTATGCGGAATTACTACTAATCAGTGGGAAGACAACGCGGATCTGATTTGGATCAAACAGGATCTACAGGCTGATTATGATTCATGCTTCATATTTCTGGATGGTGTTGGACTTGCTCCTGATACTACCCTAACTTATGTTTTTTAGTTACACTTAAATTACTACCTTTACATCGCGCGGTAGAGCAGTTGGTAGCTCGGATGGCTCATAACCATCAGGTTGCCGGTTCGAGTCCGGTCTGCGCAACAACCTTTTGTAGTTCCATACAAAATGATAGTCAGAAGATGACTTTTAAAACTTGATCCCGTGGTTTGTATAAATCATGGGATTTTGTATCTTTACCCCAAATGGTACTTTTTTACTATACATTCCAACATCCCCAACCAACTGACTGGAGTTAGGTGGGGACGGTGTATTTTGTAGTTTGACAATGGTAAGCCTTCTCTAACGAGAGGGCTTTTTTATTATCGGGTGTTGACAAAATTGGTAACGTGCCCGCCTTGGAAGCGGGAGATTGGAGGTTCGAGTCCTTCACACCCGACGGTCTGTTTGATCACAGGATGAGTCGAGAATCAAATCGCCAGCGGCAGGCGTTCAGGCAGCCACAACATTGCCGGATCGTCTAATTGGCAGGACATCAGGCTTTGGATCTGAAAATGTTGGTTCGATTCCATCTCCGGCAACGATGAATAGTTTGTATAAATGACTATCTTAGTGTTTTTTAAGTGGTCCCTCGTGTCATTTGCACGGGGGATTGTTTTTTGCTAAATTTGTTCAAACTCGATTCTATGTCAGTCTGCAATCCATGTACAAAAGCCAACCTTGTTCCTGAATGTGTTACAAATCTTACGATAGGAACAATATCTTCAGTTTCTACAAACGTCCATGTTTATCAGAAACACATAGGAAGTGGCCGGATAGATAGATACGATGTAACTACTGATGGATCTGGAACGGTAACAATATCTCCTTCCAATATAATGAGGGGCCAGAAATTTGAGTATTGGGTGACGCTGGCTAATGCAGATGACATAGAAACTAAGGAAACGCTGACCATAAACTCAAACACTTACGACTGTGTGACTGTCGAATACCAGTTTGTAGCAGATGCTTCTTCAGGAGATGCCGAAACGTACACCAACATAACACTGAAAATTTAACACCATGAGGCTAACCATAATTATAGCTGCTTCCTTGATAGCTAATTCAATACATCCTTTGGGGTCGTTGTGGATACTATCAGGGCTGACAGCTTTGTATGCAATTGTATTCGACGAGAATTTAGATCCTGCTCTTAGGGAGAAAATGAAAAACCGGAACAAATGAATCTTGAATACATTTTACTAACTGCCCTGATAAGTTCCGTAGCCTGTGTGGGAATGTATATATCTCAGGAGGAAGGGTACATTCTTCATTTCATGAGGTCTTGGCTGTTGCGTCACCGAGAAGCAGAAGAACAGATCACTCTCCATGCCATACAAGATCTTAAGGATGCTGAGATTGATATGTATAAGGCTAATAATGACTTAATCGTTAAAAAATATGAGGAAGAGTTTAGCGAAAGTTCAGTTTGCAGTCCTTGGCCTGAACATATCAGTGAAGAGAAGACGAGGCTTAATGAAGTGACTCGACAATCTTATGAGATTTTGATTGATGATTGTGATAAATCTTTTGAAAGGAAGATGGCCTATCAAAAGTTGTTTAAGCCTATTTCTCTTTGTATAACGTGTTTTGCCTCATTCTGGGGGTCAATATGTTTTATTTCTATTTGGGGGATCTCTTTTGATCTATTGCCTTTTTTGATTCTTAATATCTTTCTTACTGCTCCTCTGAATGATTTTCTCTATTCGATTTATTCTAAAAAAGTACTACGATGAAATTGGATTCAAAACATTTTAGACCAGGGAATTTTGTATATGAACTTAGATGTGATCTAACTCATCATTTGTCGGTAGTTACTGAGGTGAGGGTAGATGTGGTTTTATGTGGTGAGTGGCACGCTGACAAGCCAATTCATTTGAATGATGATTGGTTTATGAAGTTCGGATTTAAGAGGTTTAAGCATAAAAATGGAACCGGGGCTATTACATTCAGAATAGGAGACTTTGAAATAATTAGTCCAGCCAGAGGTGTGTACATATTGTTTTTCAATGGACAGAGAATCAGAATAGCGTATGTGCATAAACTCCAAAATTTGTATGCAGATCTTTATGATGATCAGCTTGTATTTAATGAGGATTTGGTTAAATGGAGAAAGGGGGATGTAAGTGTTTAGATTGATACTTAGAATCATAGGGCCTCGTATGATATGGAAGAAGTTCCGAATGGAGCTTATAGGGCATTATCATAAAGACATACATTCTCCGGTTACTTCGAAAGATATGAAGTTTGCTTTTGCGGATCTGGATGGATATAAGTATTATGTCTTCCCTCATGATCAGGCAATTCCTATTGAAAGGCTTGGGAAGATGCAGCAATTTTTGATGTGGATTGGAGCCGGAATGTCTTCTGATCAAATTAATAGGGCTTGTGAGGTTATGGATAAGCTGTTAAGCGAAGGATTGCAGAAGGGAAGGAATGCGGCTAAAATAGGAGCCGTTGTTGAAGAGATCCGAATGAGGCAAAATGGAATAGCTCCAATAGATCTATTTTACAATTACCTGGCGGTTCAATATGTTCGTGAGGACGAGAATCCAAAAACTTATAATCAAGACATACAGGCTCAGAAAGTAGAATCCTTTAAGAGGGGGGCTGAAACCGCAGACAGCTTTTTTTTTCAGCCTCCGTTATTGACAAGTCTATCAAAGTTGTTGAGAGAACCGAGCGAAAATTGGGACAGTATCTTAAGAGAGTCGAAGATGCAGGAGGAAATAATGGAAAAGAAGATGAAGCACCTTTTGACATCCGCTTAATAATAGTAAGAAGTAGAAAGTCGAGGAAGGAATTGATTATGGCAATGGCTGATGATGACATCATACGCTATAACATGCTTCTCGAAACACCGGTTGAAGATTTTTTGATTAAAGCAGACAGGTTTACCAAAGCACTCAAGAGAGATATAGAATTAGCAGAGAAGATTAAGGCTAACGAGAGAAAGAATAGTTTAACAAAGCCGTAAGGCCAAATCTACTCTAATGGGTGATAAGATAGTAATTCAGTACGTTGGCGATGCCAAGCAGCTAAAGGATGAGTTGGATGAGGTAGCGTCTAAGGAGAGAATGGTGGGCGATGAAGCCACCTCTGCCGGAAAGAAGGCTGACGCTGCAATGGATTCTACCGCTAAGCATGCAAGAGGACTTTCTATTGACATGAATAAGCTGGCCGTGGCGGTTGGGTCTGCATTCGCCGTTCAAAAGATTCTTGATTTTGGTAGAGAGCTTCAGAATATAGCTGTAAGGATGGAGACTACAGCTCAAAGAATGAAGGTAGTTTTCGGGGATGCTGCGGATAGTGTTGCTGAAGAATCCAAGAAGATGGCGAGTCAGATCGGATTGAGCGCTAATGAATTCGAGCTTATGGCTACCAAGGCAGGGGACGTGCTTGTTCCTCTTGGTCTTGCCAGGAAGGATGCTGCTAAAACCTCAACCGAAATTGTGAAACTTGCTGGCGCTTTATCTGAATTTTCTGCCGGAGAAGTTGACACTAAGCAAGCTGTTGACGCGATAACAAAGGCTTTGATCGGAGAGAGAGAAGCGTTGAAGGGTCTTGGCGTTGTATTCAATGAACAAGACGTAGCTACACGTTTAGCCGCTAAAGGACAGAAAAACCTTGAAGGTCAGGCTTTGGCTACTGCACGGGCCATGGCGTCTTTTGAGATCATTATGGAGAGATCTTCGGATGCGCAGACGTTCTTTAGCAAGAATAGCGATTCCCTTGCAAGAAGTGTTTCAGAACAGCAAGCCAGAATACAGACGTTGCGAGAAGAAATGGCATCTAAGCTTGAGCCGGTTATACGCAAGGTGAATGAAGTAATACTTACTCTTCTTGAAAACATCAGTGCAGAAGATATATTGAATTTTGCAAAGGCGGTGGGTGTACTTGCAAGTGCATTTGTAGCGGCTAAATTGACAAATCGCATAACCGGAATTATAGGAGGTCTTAGAGGTCTTACTAAGGGAATGGGTCTTGCTCAAATAGCCATTAAGGGACTTTCAAAAGCTGTTACAGCGTTTGGAGGCCCTATAGGAATTATAAGCGGACTTGTTGGGGCAGCCGCTACGGCATTCGGACTTTTTGGTGGAAGTGCTGAGGAAACAGAAAAAGAGGTTGCTAAGCTTAGTGTTACTCAAACCAAGCTTAACGACATTACTGACAAGACGAATAAGAATATCGAAAAAGAACAGGGTGAGCTAAAAATTCTGTTTGACAGGCTTAAGAAGACAAATGCGGGTAGCGCTGAAAGGTCTCAATTGTTGGATGAAGTAAATGATAAATACGGGCTAACACTTCAGAACCTTAGTGATGAAAGCGAATTTGCTAAGCAAATAGAAAGCGCCTATAAGGGAGTAGTTGAACAGATCCGAGAGAAGATTACTCTTCAGGCCAATGAGGAGCGAATCATTGAGATATTGAGACGGCAAGCTGAAATACAAGGTCAGTTGAATACGGTTTACACTGAGACCGGAGAAAATCTGCTGGCCGCTGTTCAGGCATCAAACATGTTCGGAGACGCTGTAAAAGAAGGACAGGTTACTCAACAGGAGTTTGACAAGGCGGTTGAAGAAGGAGCTAAACGTAATGCCGCTATTTCGCAAATAAGACGTGCTGAGCTTGAGGCAGAGTTTAATGAGCTTGAGGCGTTGGCTAATTCAATAGGTCAGAGTTCTGAAGAAATACTTAAGAAAACAGAAGCCAATCAGAAGCAAGTTACCAATAATGCCCGAAGAGAAGGCAAGACACGCGTAGCGGATTTTCAAAAATTCGAGCAGCAGTTGGAAAAGATAGACGAAGATTTTGCTAAAAATCGATCTAAGAGACTTCAGGATCAGCTTAATGATGAACAAGCATTAAGGACAAAGGCTATAATTGAAAGTGTATTCGATGAGGATATGCGTCAGAGAAAACTGTTGGAACTTGAAGTTGAATTTGCTGAAAGAAGACTCAATATAGCTGAAGCAAATACTGAAGGTATTGCTCAGGCTGAGTTGGACTTGGCACAAAAGCGAGATGATCTAAACAAGAATACGGCAGAAGCGTTTAAAAGGCAAGCAGAGGAGATAGATTCTTTCTTGAATGATAGTTCTAAAAAGACGGATGATTTTATTCGTCAAAACGCCGAATTAACCAGGGATGCTCTTATAACCGTAGGGAATACGATCCTTGATATTGCTAAGGGGATATCGGATGACTCGCTTAACATAGCTATTGTTCAGGTTTTGCTCAATCAAGCAGTAGCGGCATCTGAAGCAATAAGAGCTGCTGTGGCTGCCGGAGCTGCTGCGGGTCCAGCCGCGCCTATTGTGACACCGGGGCTTATATTCCAATTGCTTGGTATAACTCTTGGGGCTTTTGCACAGGTGCAAACATTAATAGATCAAGCAGAAAATCAGAAGTCGCAATCAGACGCAAGTAGACCAAGATTTGCAAGTGGGGTAATTATGGTAAGCGGGGATGGATCTTCTACAGGTGACATTATCCCGTCTTACCTTTCTCCGGGAGAAAGCGTGATAAATGCAAGAGCGACATCCAGAAATTACGATGAGTTGTTAGCTATTAATTCCGGGACCTTTGATAGTTTGGTCAGAAGTAAGTATATTATTCCAGCTCTTGAGGCTGCTTATTCAGGGAACATGCTTACTGTAGATGGAGGATTTGATCCCAGGCCTCTTATCGAAAATGCCAATAAAAGGTTCAAGGAGCAAAAGAAGCAGCATAGGGAAATGATGAAGAAACTTGATAAAAATAATGCTCCATTAAGGGCAAGAAAATGGTGGTATAATGCCTGAGATATTTGAGTTATATTTTGATGATAAAACTGAGAAGCAGAAGGATGTTCCGAACATGGATGGCTTTAAGGAGATTATTGAGCGCGACTATTCCATTCGAGGCGTTGTGCTTAAGTACCCTAATTCCTTGATATTTTGGGGAGACTCGTATAAGTATCTATTGGACGAGTTTACTAAAAACGGATTTTGCGGATCGGTATCGGTGACCATAAACCGATTAAATTCAAATGGGTCAGATCAGAGCCTAAAGGGGATCATATTTTTATCGGATGTTGTTTGGAATTGGGATAATACTACGTGTGAGGCAACTATAGAAGACGACAATTGGAGCGCCAGGATAGTAAACAATTTGGATCTAAAGGTTAATGTTCTGGCAGAAAAGACAAAGAACGGTCTCGATATGGTGACCACAATATCTCAGAGAAATGTGGACACGTATGATCCCAATGAAATTGCACTTACTTGGACTTATGATTGTTGGGGAGTAGACGTAATAAGCGCCATGGATCAAATAGTCAAATTCATTAGCGATAATGTCATATCATTTGAAAGCGACTTTTTGCTGAATACTGGCCTTCTGTCAAATCAGGGGATTTTGCTTACTACAGGCCTTTCTTTGAGAACAACAAACGAGGACACCATATTGGTATCTATGGGTAGTTTGTTGATGGGTCTATCAAAGCTTTATAATTTATGGTTTGATCTTCAGGAACAGACTGATGGAACATACGTATTCAAATTGGAGCCGGAAAGCTTTTGGTTTAATACAGAGGCTGACGCTTCTTTCAGAAGGATAAAGGGTATTAATCAGAGGACTTTTGATAGCATTCTATATTCGAGTGTTGAGGTAGGATCTGACGGGAGAAAGTCTCTTGGAGGAGCTGTGGTTACTTTGGATTATTATCCGATAACTACACACCTCAACGAGGAACTTTATGTTTTTGGGGATTGTAACATAAATGATAAGCTGGATCTTGTCAATGAATTTGTGTATGATACTAATGCTATAGAAGATGTTGTTGTTAACGGAAATGACGACTGGGACGATCGGTTATTTTTGTTTGAATACGACGTTGTTAACAATAGAGCTTCTAAAAACAAATTTGCTGATAATGGATCAAGTCTTACTCCTCCTTTTTACTACAACAAATCTATGCTCAATGGTAATGTATTGAGGAGGTATTTTTTCCAGAATGATCTTGTTCAGACTTTTGGAAATGAGGATCAAGGATTCGAGGCTACTCTTTCTGCTGACAGTGCAGTAATAATAACAGACACCGTAGTTGCCCCGTTGATATTTGATGTGGAAATATTGGACATTTCTGGCAACTATGATACAGTTACCGGTCGTTATACGGCTGCCGGAAACGGCACCTACACTTTTGAGATAATGCTTCCTATATCCATAATATCTAAAACAAGTCCTGATGATACTATAGCTATAGCCGGGTTATGGATCAAGAGGGATGCTGCAACTACGATTTATGAGCAAATAGGAGTAACCTCTGTAATTCTTGATGGTGTGAACGCTACTCAGAAAGTACAGGTTTTCGTTTATGAGGCAGTTCTTACAACTTATCTTGAGCTTAATGACACTATAGAATTTCAGCTTAGCATACAGTTATTGAAGGCTCAGCCAACGAATGTTATTCAGGCCCAATACTATGCTAACAATTCATCGTTCAAAACTCTCGCGGTTTATGATGGGGGAGGGACATTTTTTAAAAATGATCTTAAAGACTACCGAGCATCTATACTTGATTTTGTCGCCGGAGTAAATGACTCAGATTGGTCTGATATAAAAGCAGATAAGGCCTATCAGTTTGAAGTGGATAGAGATGGGGTAACTATCATGAAGGCTTGGATCAAGAAGCTGGAGAGAGATTTTTTGACTACCGAGGTTAATTGTGAACTTATCACTAACTTAGATCAAACAAACAAAACCGGATCATGAGTGTAGAAGCTATTGCAAATCAGCCTATCCAATTCGACGTGATCGAAAGTAGCTGTAATGTCCAGAACTTGGACTACATACAGATAGTTGATACGGAGGATGTGAGTCAGATACAATTCAAGATTCAACCATGTTTGACTGCTAAGAACGTTATTGAAAATGGCGCATTTTCTTCGAGTGATGGCTGGACAACAACGGACTCATTTAGCATAGATACAGCCAATAATCAAGCTTGTAAGGCATCCGGCGGTATAGGAACATTACAAAGAAATAACCTGTTTGTAACCGGCAAGTATTATCAGTTGAGAATAGTTTTAACTGAGATAAACGAGGTGATGCAGGTATGGAATTCAGGAACCCAACTTGGTATAGTATCTGGAATAGGCGAATATGTGTTCTCATTCCAGGCTGTTGGAGACTCAATTTCTATACGATCCTTCTCAACAACTAATGAGGCATGCATATCTTCTATATCAGCTTATGAACTGGATAGTCGGTTAATATTGGCAATATTTGATTTGGATGGAACTCATCAAGCTCAAATTAAACTTGCTGATGATCCACAGTGTTTCGTTTTTGCTGATGACACGTTGACGGTTTCTATTGATTGGAATGAACTCGGAATAGGGGCCGGATGTTATTACATAGGGATCGCAGATCCGTGTATTAATACTAACGGACAAAATGGGATGTCTGATCCTGATATGAGAGATATCAGCTTATGGGATTTTACAGCCATGGGTAATTGGAATGACGTGGAGGTTCAGGCAATAGCTGAAACAGGGTTAATAGGATTTGAGTCTCAAAATTCAACAGATCTCAATACCATGACTTGGGAGGATAATTTTATCACTACCAAGGATGGCTTATCTTACGATTATACAATAACCGTTTATAGCAATTCAGTTCAAACTGAATTTACTGTATCTATAGGAGGCGTGTCTGGCGTTACTCATACTGTAGCTTCTATGGGAGCTGTTGAGACATTTACCGGAACTATCGTAGGAGGCGCTACTGGAGTTATAGAGGTAGAAATTGTTTCAGGGAATGACACACCAGTTTATACTATTGGCGTTTCACATTTTGATATATCTCTTACGAATAATTCCGATATGGACCCTGACTCTCAAAGTGTTAATTTGAAGATAGGAACGTTTGATTGTTCGGTGTTATTGAATGCTAATAACAACGAAAATAATCTTGGATTTGAGTTTGAGGATTCGAGGTTTAACCCAAGGCTTAGACTTGAGGGCGAATTGATCAACCCTACATATCCCACTGAGAGGGTTACACTTCAAAATACGCTCGGAGATTTTGACACAGTTTATGGGGAGAGGCTTAAGGCTCGATTATTGAAGATAGATTTACAGCCGGAGTACATAATGGACTTCTTGAGTCTTCTGTCTATTATGGACAACCTTTGGATAGACGGTGTTAAATATCACATACAGGAAGATGAAGTGGCTCCTGAATATCCTGAGCAAATTGTGTCCATGGGCAAGCTAACTATAAATGTAATAGAACAGGGACAAGCCCTTGTTAATAGAAATTCAACCGGAGTGCAGAATGGGAATGCTTTCAATATAAATGGCTATATTGTAGATCCCTTTGTATCAACAACAAGAATTGCAGAACCGGCTACAGGAGATCCTCTTGTAGCGTTATAGATAAAATATGGCAACTGATCGATCGATAAAACAGTATAATCAGACAACAACAACTGAAACGGGTTCGGCTGTTGCTGATAAGGACGGAATATTGCTTCAAAGAGGCAGTGGGTATTTTTTTATAGATCCTGTGGATTTAAGACTCGGAATACAGAAGGTTACTCTTACCATAACTGAGGCTGAAATTGAAGCTCTAAATACTACTGAAATTGAAATAATATCTGCTCCTGGAGCTGGCAAATATATTCAGATATTGAGTCATTCCTATTTAGTTAGAGAAGTCGGATCTGCGTATACTTCCAACACAAATGTTAGGTGTAAGTATTCTACTGATATTGACGCAAATTATCTGATTACATGGAATGCTATTCTCGCTCTTACAGCTAAGACGATTAAGGACGGAGACACTTCAGCGAATCCTGCCAGAGAGTGGATAGAGGACGACGCGGTAAATGTGTTCGTTCCAACAGGTGATCCCGGTGCGGCTGGAACCGGATCAATAATAATAACTCTTTTCTATCGAATTGTAGATGCATAATTCTGTTTACATACACCCATCTGCTGAGATTAATTGGGATAATGTTGAGATTGCAGGAGAAGACATTTATATTGGCCCTGGGTGTGTCATAGGCTTTCCAGCAGAAGACAAAAAACATTTAATTTCTGAAAATGAAGACAAATGTGTAGTTATTCGTTCTGGAGCAAGGCTTACAGGATTGGTAACAGTTGATGCGGGAACCATACAAGATACAATCATAGGCGAAGGCTCTTTTCTAATGAAGCATTCTCATGTTGGTCATGACTCGATTATTGATAGAGATGTTACCCTGTCTTGTGGGGTAAAAATAGGCGGTCATTGTGTTGTTATGAAAGGTGCTAATTTAGGACTCAATGCAGTTGTGCATCCTCGCCAAGTTATAGGAGCTTATTCTATGATTGGAATGGGTTCGGTAGTTCCATCGAAAAAGAGAATTTGGCCTTTTGGAAAATATGCCGGCAATCCTGTTAAACACATGGGTGAGAATTCACGTTTAATCCTAAAGATGCTTGATGAAGGCAAGGATGTTGAAAAACTCAGAAATAAAGCTGATATTGCCTATTCAAATCTAATGGGAATATGAATATCAAGATCTTTGTAGCGGTGCATGGTCGCCATAATGTCCTTAAGTTATTTGCTAAGTATGCTCCATTCCCTGTTATAGCTGTCGCTTCTAATCAGGAAGATGTAGATTTATGTAAGAGTTTTGGATGGGAGGTGACTCAGTTCTCAAATGATGTACTCTCCAATAAGCTTCAAGCCGGACTTAAATTTGCCAGGGAGTTTGATCACGACGGGCTTTTAATGGTAGGATCTGATGACTTAATATCCGAAGACCTGGGAAAGTACTACAGCCGGATGCTGAAAGATTTCGACTTTATAGCTCCGGCGCAATGTTACTTATACGACATGAAAACCGGTATGTTAAGGTATTGGACCGGTTACAAAAACAGCAGGAAAGGAGAGCCTACTGGAGCCGGGAGACTCTTAAGAAAGGATTTGCTCGAAAGGATTGGATACAATCTATGGACAGGGGGCCACCGTAATGGGGTTGATGCAAAGTCTTGGGACAACATTAGAGATCATGCTAAGAAGATAAAAATCTTTGATATGGGCACTGATCTTGTAATGGTAGACCTGAAGGATGGAGAATCTACTACTCCAATATCTGCCTTTCACAATTACCCATTTGTAAACTCAACGAATATTTTAAGAATGTTCCCTGAGTTAGATATTAGATCATGATAGATCTTTCCATAGCTATATTGACAGCTCCCAGACTGAAAGACACTGCAAGAAGAATGTTGCTCGGCATGAGGTTTGTGACTAACAGACCAGAGGTAATCCATTTGTTTGCTGAGCCCGGATCTGTCTTCCCGGATTTGGACTTTATAGAGGTTCATCAAAACGAAAGGACCATGGGCTGTTTCAGAAATTTTGATCAAGCTCATAGATATTTAATAGAAGAGACTGACTCGGAGTGGATCTTGGTTATGTCTGACGATGTGAAGTATAGAGAAAGTTGGATAGTCCGAGCTGAAGAGTATGTTAACAAATTAAAGCATTCCCCTGATTTTGGGTATTTAGCGCTTTACACACCTGTTGGGATGAAGCAATTCTTTTCAAGAAATCCACACAAAGAGATTATATACCTTAACAGAGGATGGGGCAAAGGAGGATGGGGCGGACTATATTTGATGCGACGAGAGACCGCACAGCGAATGATTAACACCAAGGTTTACCAAAACCACAAAGATACTTATACCAAAAATCAGCAATTTGATGAATGCGTGAAAGAGGCGTTTATGGAGTTAGGCCTGGATCAGTTTTATGTCAATCCTTCTTTGTTCGATCATGTAGGAATGACAAGTACTATAGGGCATAACCATAGGGCTCTGGATAAGGGATTGAATTGGGGCAGAAACACATAGTTGCAAAATTGCTTTGATTCATGTATTTTTGGTATTGACTTTCCGACCGTGTCAAAAATCCACTGACATAAAAACGTGGTAATTATTAACCTTTAATTCTCAAGAAAATGGCAAATTGTATTGATTACAATTGCTCCGACCTTGACGACCACGTAAAGAATGATTGTGAAGAAGAAGCTCAAGGGGGGTCCGATCAAGTTATTATACTTGATTGTGATCACCAGTTGACTGATCCTTCTTCCGCTTCAGAGATTAATACGGAAATTTCGACAGGGCGAGCAA
>JANQSY010000052.1 GCA_028279065.1 Cytophagales bacterium | reverse complement strand
CCCTCTCTTAAAGGGATCATCTCTATTTCGGTGATTCCGGCTCCTACATCGCCGACCTTTTCTACTCTATATTCGTATTCCTTATTAAAATATTTGAATAGGAAGGCCCTGTAGATCCATGCGATGATCCCGATGAAAGCCATGCCAAATACGTAAACCCTGGTTATGGGAAGCTCCTTTATCAGACTATTGACCATCAGTCCATGGACCACACCCATGGTATAAAATGCTCCCATCAGTTTGTGGATATTCAACCATTTATGGTATGGGATCTTCCTCTTGAAAATTGGAGCTGCAGATAGAATTACCCCGATCAGGATGAGTATCAAGGCATAGAAGCCCAAAGGTTTTCCCGGTGTGAATTCGACAAGGTCTCTGGGTACGATCAGAAAGTGGGCCAGTAAAAGGAAGACGGCGATGACCCCAGACCTTCTATGGATCATATACATTTTGTCCAACCCTCCAAAGATCCTTTCCACCCATTTCGCCCTTGTTGCCATAAGAAAGTTGAAGGCAAAGACGGTCACGACCCAGGAAGAAAAAACCTCCCCCAGAATTCTGTGAATATTGAACCATGACTCCTGGGTCAGTTCTCCAAAAAATAGTGTGTCAGAAGACACCTCCATAAAGGAACCTTGATACAAGGAAAGATCAATGGCCCAGAAAAGAAAATGAACCCCGACGATAATTGGGAAGTAGACTTCCTGCTTAATAAATCTCATCTTGAAATAGTTGGTTTATTCTTCTTCGTATAACCCCAGCCAGAACAACCCAGACTGATAAGCCTGATAACCGGCTATCCCATTCTGGGAAAAAGGGAGGGCATCACAGAAACTTCTTGCTTCCTGCATGGTACTGACGTTGAGAAAAAAGACAAAATCAGTGTCCTCGTTTGAAGCATCTGGCCCTTCCATATCGAAATAGACGTTCTCAATAATTCCCTTTTTCCAATTGCTTAGAATAGTATCATTCTGAGCCTGAAGTATCTTGTCTCCTTCTGGTACGGAACCAAGGTTCTTTTTGGTGGTCCACACTACCACGAATGCTCTTTGGGTTTGCATGGCTTGATCCCTATCCTTCGACCGCTTCAGCCAAAGGGTGCCAACTGGGTGGGTTTCATATTCGGCCATCCCAAGCTTAACTATTCTCAATTCGTCAAGGATCTTATGCGCCTCCGATCGATCCTTTGCTTTGATGAAGAATGAGATATTCGGATACTTCCCAAGAGGTTCGGAAGATGCTTCGGGATCGAAATATGCATTTTCAACAACGCCGTCCATCCACAGATTATTTAATTCCTGGGATATATTGGGCATCTCTTTTTCGATTAACGCCCTGTCAGAGGTGGCCCACTCCCAAACGACCGCAAAATTCTTGGATTTAAGACTTTCCTGGGAAACCGCCCTACTCTCTTCTTTTGAGCTGGAGTCTGTAGGGGGCCCGGAACATGCAAAAAGTATCACAAAAAGCGCTGAAGGTAGAATAATAGGTTTCATTGCAGATAATTTTCTGCAAACCTATTTCTCCCGAATGTTCTTTAATTGGATAAATCGGTCATCAATTTGCTTAAGAAGACCAGATGGTGTTTCTCCCGTATATTTCTTTATTGTCCGAATGAAGTGGGACTGATCGAAGAAGGCCTTCTCGGGAAAGAGAATTCCCTTTCTGATCTGTAGATAGGCCTCGTACACCTTCTGCATATCCAGGTAGGTCTTTAGGGAGATCCCAAGTCTATCATTTAAATACCTATTGATCTGCCTGTTACTCCAAAAAACCTGCCTTGAAACCTCGTTTGCAGAAATCTCCCCTTTCATTTCGTAGAGCAATTCTGACAGCCTTTTTTTCTTGGGTTCGATGCTTCTTTTAGGCTTTAACCGTATCAGCTCCTCCTGCCATCTTTTCACTATAGTTTCAAAATCCCGAAGATCAAAATCCCGAAGATTGAGATAGCTGTAGGGTAGTTTTTCACTGGAACCAAAGATGGAATCAACCTTTCTTGCCAGAAGATATTCGGGTGCAAGGATCATAAGCCTGCACCCAAAGCTTGAAGTATTGGCCGGAATTGTGAATTCTTTTGTTTTTGCCCAAAGACCGGTCACAAAATAATCCAAAACCTGTCCCTCCCTGGCAAGAAATACGATCTTGAAGAAACTATCGGGGAAAATTGAAAGGGTCTCCGGTTCCGAGGTCACGTTATAATGGGTCCAAAAAGAGTGTACCAAGTCTTTCAGGTCTTCTATTGGTTCTATTTGTTGATATACACCCTCTGCTCCCATGATCAGTTCTATTGATATTGATTGGAAGAATACAAATTGAAATTTACCAATTCACCAACTCCTAAGGGTGTTGATCTTCTCATGGTTATCTCGTGGGAATTTTATTGAGCTTGATCGAAAAGAATAAATACCCCCAGAACCTCTGAAATTCCTTGGATTGATCCTGTTCTTCCCTGCTGATCGAAATGGAGGCTCCCCACATTGTTTTTTTTCTGAAATATCTTGCTCCAAAACCAAGAAAGCTAATGGTAGAATTGCTTGGGAACACCAGGTCGATCTCCATATTGAGATACCACCTTTGAGCTATTTGCTTGTTAGCGGCAAAACTTACGGAAGGCATAAAATCGGTTTCCAATCCTTTCAGGATAGCAAAGGAACCCGAGATGTTCTCCCTAACATTACCGTATGCAAGAACAAATGAATTTACCCAGTACGGCTCAATGAAAAGGGTGTCTGTTTGTTTTGCATTCTCCCCCATCGGTGGATTATGGAAGTATTGCAACCTGCTTTCAAGGGCGAGAGAAAATTTAGGTGAAGCTCTCTCATGGATCTTGATTCCGGCTGTGGGAAACCCAAGCATGGCCAGGCCAAATTCCGCTGCAAGGTTTCCGGAAACCCCATACTGAAAGACGTTGGTAAAAAGATTCCTGTTGTAGTAATACCATTCATTTTTCTCTGGTCCATATGCCCAGGGTGAGTATATGTTCCTGTTGAATGCAATATCCTCATCCCAACGAAGGAATTGTGAGCTATCGGCCTTATGGATCAAATGATTCTCTGAATTGTCTTCAAACGATCCAAAACCTTTGGACTGTGATGCCAATAAACATAGGAATATGATTGTGATTAACCTTGCCAAGGTCGAAAGCTTTTCCCAAAGCTCATTTTTTGATCAACTAATTGTTCGGTCAATTAGAAACAAGGAAACGGAGACAATCCAACCTAAAAGACCAATAAAAATACAAGGGGAAAGATCAAGCCAGCGACCATTAGCTTCCAGCCTCTTTTCCGAAAACTATTATTACCAGACGGGATTAATGTTCCGGTGATGGCGATCAGGATCATAGCAGCACCAAAAATGTCCGAATACCAGATCCAGAATGAATCGGTGCTTTGGTGAAGGACAATGGAGTGGCCAAGGATCGGGACTCTTCTTTTGTACTCAAGAACTCCTTTTCCTGATTCCATATCTACATCAAATATGGCATTCTCGCTTGTATAGATCCGCAAGGTATTGTCCCTTACCCTATGACCGTCATATTCTAGTTCAAACTCTGCTATCAACTTGCGCAACTGATCTTCGGTCAGTTCCCCTTGCGGGAGTTGAAAATCTACCTCTTGGGATTCAAAAACATAGTCCCGGGGATACCAGCTTTGGCGGTGGTTCAAAACTATACCTGACAAGGCAAAAGCCAGGATTAGGCCTATGTAGAAAAAGGCTACATCACGATGGATACCCCGATTGGTAAATCTCCTTTTTAGTGTACTCATTTTATTGCTTTTGATTATGAATCCGAGGATTTATACAGGGGCATCTTAACGAAAAAAGTGCTGCCTACCCCTATCTCGCTTTCGCACCAAACCTCACCCCCCATTGCTTCCACATATCGCTTCACAATGGTCAGCCCCAATCCATCCGATCGCTCCCCTCCGGTCGCCTGGGTAGAAATCTTGGGATGAGGTTTAAATAAAAGTGGGATTTCCTCTTTGGGGATACCTGGCCCCTGGTCATGAACGGAAATGATCCCGTTTCCATTTTCCAAAAAAGCCTTAAGCAAGACCCTGGTGCCCCCATCCGAAAATTTCAAGGCATTCTGGCCAAGGTTTTCTAACACCTGCAATAGATAGTTTCTATCCGCTCTTAGGACTAAGCCTTTTTCCGACTGGATCTGGATCTCAATTCCCTTTTTGTCCTTCAATGGTTGAAGCAAAGACGAAGCCTCCTCAAGGATATGCTCTGGATCAAGCTCTTCGCCCTGTGCGTTGATCGTGCCCTGGTTAATAGCTTCGATATCCAGGATCTTATTGATCCTTTGGGTCATGATATCTGAGGATCGAAGAGCAACATCAACCAAATTGTTTGATTCTTCATCTTTCATGGAGGGTTTCAAAAGATTCAAGATTCCCTTGATCTGGTTTATCGGCCCTCTAAGATCATGGGCAATGGTGGTGATAATTGAATCCTTTCTTTTGTTTAACTCATCGAGTTCAATTCTTTGATTATCAATTTCTTTTGAAATCTTTTGTCTTCTTTGATAAAGAACAAGCAAAACCCCAACAAAGGCAAGGACAACAATGAGGGAAATAACCAAAAGAAGGTTCAGAAGTTCCCTTGCCTCCACCAATTCTTTTTGGTACTCAGACTCCCTAGTAAGATTTTCTATTTCCCTCTCCCTCCGGTCAAGGTCATGTTCTACCCTTAACTGGTTTAATTCCTCCCTTGACCTGGAATCGAAGACCGAATCGGAGAAGACCTTGAACTTTTCATGGTACTCAAGAGCCTTTTTATGATCACCCACTTTGGAATAAGCCATTGAAAGCATTTTAGATATTTCTGGAAGATCCTCTAATTGATCGATGACTATAGCCATCTCGTATCCTGCTTCGGCTGTCTTGATCACCTCTGAATAATTCTCAAGCAAAATATAGCACTTGCCCAAAGCAAGAAAATTCTTGACCTGGTTTTGGAAAAAATCGAAATCGATGGACAACTCCTGGCTTTTGTTCAGATAAGCAATGGCGGAGTCAATTCTTCCGGCAGAGTAAAACGTTTCACCCAGATTATGATAGATAGCCGAAATGGCATAGGTATATCTCATTTCTTCCATGATCTCCAGTGCTTCCCATAGATCCTTCAATGCAAGATCATACTCTCCCATTGCCTTGAATAAGAGACCTCTGTTGATCTTATTTATTCCAATGGTTCTGGTATTTTTTGTCTTCTCGGCATACTCCAGGCCCAAGTTGTATTGTTTCATTGCGCTTTCATAATCTCCCAATTGCTTATAGACTGTCGCAATGTTGTTCAAAACATTGTTATACCCCCCTGGGTCCCTTCCATTAAAGATCTTCAAGGCTTCCAGGTAGGCTTCTAAGGCCTTTTTGCGACTGCCCATATTGTCATAGATAATGCCGTACCCATTATATATATCACCTATTCTCAGGGTATCTTCAGCTTTCTTAGCATAAAACATTGCCGAATCCAGGTACTCCAGGCCGATCAGGAATCCGAGCTGGTCAAAAAATGATCTCCCTACTTCGTAATAAATGAATGCCTTATCAGCTTCAGGGGCATCGGTATTTGGCAACATCTTAAGAACAAGGTCGATCCATTTATCTGCACTGTCAGCATTCTGGATGCGGAGATATTCACTTGCAAGGGAATAGGTGGCCTTGAGTTGTATTCCTGGGTTGTTTTCTATCCTGGCATAACGCAAGGCACTGTTCATGCATGATATGAATGAATCCGGCGACAGAGAGGTTCCTTGTAGGGCATACTCATAATAGGCTTCAGCCTTCTTTGAACTGGGATCCTGAATTACTGTCAGAAGAGAATCGGAATTTTGACCATGTACGGGAGTAAAAACCCCTAGAAAAAACAAAAAAATAAAAGGCCTCAGCATACCGGCTTCTTAGTGCGACTTTAGAGTCGAAATATAGGGACTTTATGAAAATTTAATATTGGATTTGAACCTGGCAGGGAATCACCAAAGTTTCGTCATCAATCCTTTTCCTTTAGGATGAAACCTACCCCGTGTACATTCTCGATCTGGATCTCTGGCACCTCTTTGAGATAACCCCTCAGCTTGGCTATAAAAACATCAAGACTCCTTCCGGTGAAATAATCTGCCTCCCCCCAAATCCTGTGTAATAGGTCATCCTTTCGTACAATGTTGTTCCTTTCCTTGAACAAGGCCAGAAGAATGGCATTTTCCTTTTTGGTTACCCTTTTCCTCTCTCCTTTTATCATAAGAGAATGATTTTCCGAATTGAAACGGACAAGACCGATCTGGAATTCCCCCAAGTCATTTTCCTGAATCTTCGATGCTGTTCTTTTTACTATTGCCTTGATCCTGTAGATCAGTTCCTCCGGTTCGAATGGCTTGCAGATATAGTCATCCGCTCCGCTTTCAAATCCATTGATCTTATCTTCCTTCATGGATTTTGCTGTGATAAAAACGATAGGAATATCACTTTCCACTTTGCGGATCTGTCTGGCAAGAGTAAATCCATCGCTAATTGGGAGCATGACATCGAGTAGGCAAAGTTTGAATTCCTGGATCTTGAATCTCTCCCAGGCGGATTCTGCGCTTCGATACAATTCGGTTTCAAAACCTTCTGACTCAAGAAGGTTCTTTATCAGGATCCCGGCGCTTGGGTCATCCTCCACCAGCAGTATTTTATTCAATCCGGTCAATGCCTAGCTCTCAGTGAATTCAAGAATGATCTCGGTGCCGATCCCTTCCTTGCTTTTTAAGAGAAATTTTCCTCCATGGTTTTCCACAATTTTTTTGGAGGAATACAGACCAATTCCATGACCTTCCCGGTTTTCCCCGTTGTTTCCTCTGAAGTGCTTTTCCTGTACTCTGAAGATCTCTGGCTTCGGGATCCCTACTCCATTATCCTGCAAGCTGATCCTAGAGTTGGAGCCCTCCTTCCAGGCCCGAAATGACAATTTGGGCTGGCCTGTTGAGAATTTAAGAGAATTATCAACCAAGGCATTTAATGCCATTTCCATGGAAGAAGGATTTCCTTTTATAAACATTTCAGGGTCTGTTTCCTCAATCTCAACGATCGCATTTGATTCATCGATCCTAACCTTGAAATTTTCAAGGACCTTTTGGATAAGATCGTGGACCCGAATATCATTATCCATTCCTGCGCTCAGAGGTTCCAGGGAACCAGTACCCAGGCTCTTTTCTACCCTTTCTTTAAGCTTGTTGCTTTCGTTTTGGATCATTCCGAGGTATTCCAGGGTCTGCGACCCCTGACCATTTTCGACTTCCCGGGATAACAATTTTAGACCAAGACTTATATTGTTTATTGGGGTTTTGAGCTGGTGACTAAGTGTGTCAATATGGTCAACCGTTAAGTTATAGGCCTTTTGCTGCAGGGAAAGGGACCTCAGCGCAAAAAAGAAAACGCCCATAATCAGTATGACCAACAGAAATGAGATAAGGAACATCCCCTTTAATTCCGATCGGATGAAATCCTCCCGGGTCGGAAATTCAAGGAACACATTTACCAATCCCAAATCAGGAAGAACATTGCTTGTTGCTTGAAACTGGTCTTTACTCTTGGTCTCACCCAACCCAACCTTAAATGGGATCTGAATTCCAAAATCCTCCAGCTCGGTCCTAATGACCTGCTCTACCCTGTTCATATCCTGACTCCCCAATAAATTGATGGTGCCGTTCCCTGGGCCAATACTGCATGAGGATAGAGCATCGCAGACATCCTGGTCCTTGGAGATCTTTTCGACTGCTGAACATAAAGCAAGGTTTACCTTTTGCTGGAATTGCTTCTTCTGGATTTCCGCTGAGCGGATCAGAAGGTTGACCTGGATGAATAACATTCCGAGGATCAAGATCCCGAGACCAAGAGCAAGGATGGTGATCCTTTTTTGATTCATACCCAAATGTATGCAGAAAGAATGCCAGACCTCCTTTTTTAACTTTTCCTTAACTAATGTTTAGGGATTTTTTGGGACACCAACAGGGGCCGTGGAGTCTAGTTTTGAAGAAAAATTTTCGATTATGAAACGAATATTTCTAACCAACCTCATAGGCCTGATGATCTTTGGTTTTTCCGTATATGGTCAGGAAAGCTCTGCTTGCCAGCCCCAAAATTGTGGCCCTTCAAATACAAAGACGGCAGAGGCAAAAGTGGTCACCGACCTAAAGGCTCAGATCACAGAATTCAAGGCATCTGCAGAAAAGCATGGCCTGAAACCTGCAGAAATCAGTGTAAGTTCATCGATGTTTAATTCCCTTCCTCTTGACATTGAAAATAGCAGGGATGACGCCTCGATCTGGTTGATCTATCTTGAAGTTCTGGGTTATCAGAGATCAATGGGAAAAGAATCCTTTGATGAGACCAGCTTTTCCAATAAAGCCGTTCTTGTCTATTCCTTAAGGAATGAGATCAGTGATCTTCAATCCAGATTGGATTCATGAACAAAAAAAGGAGGATCAAGGGAAGAAACATGGTTAGCCTGATCACGGCTTTCAGTTTCCTTGTTTTGGTTGTTACGGGAGTGTTATCCTTTTCTGAAAACTACTCCCGGACCCTTGCCACAGTCCATACTGCCTTTGGGCTTGGGTTCATGGTCTGTGTTGGGTTTCACCTAAAAAGCAACTGGACCAGCCTTTTCAGGTATATGTTCTCAAGAGGAAAATGATCAGAAAGGAACTGACTTTTTCCCTTACCCTTGTCTTTAGTTTCCTTCTTTTCTCTGTGGCCGAGGTCTTACCATTTCGGGTTCTTATGGAGTTTGGAAGCAGACTTAAAGCTGGAAAAAAGGTACAGCTTGATCCATACAGCTTTGATCACTACCAGGAAGAGGAGGACAACAGTTCAGGAATTCCGTTAATGATCCAGTTAATGGCCGGCGCCCATTTCTGGCATCCCCAGTTTGTGATCTGGGCTGAAACTGAGAAGGGTGAATTCATAAAGACCATTTTCATAACAAACTCCTCGGCCAATGGCAGATTTTATTCCGGCAGGACTGCAGAAAACTTCCTGGATTTTGATTCTGACAAAAGCCAAGAGGATCCGGAGGAAGAAACCAGACTTGTGGATGCTCTTCCATATTGGTCTCATAGGAGAAATATTCAGACCAAAGATGGGTTTTTTGCCCCGACACCTGACCAGCCGGAATTGGACGGGATATCAGGTGCAACGCCAAAGGGTCATTTCCTAATCCATTCTGTTATCCCGGATAGCCTGAAAGAATTCCGGATCCTTATTGAAACAAATGTGGCTTTTGACGAGAACGAATTCTATTCACAATATGATTTTCCGCATGATACTGCGTATCACTCTGGTACGGGACTGCTTGGCCAGCCCTCGTTAATCTATGAAGCTAAATTCAGATCAGACTCTCTTTATCAGGTCAAGTTCCTTGGATTAAAAGGCCATTCGCACCATAGCGGGCAAAATGGAAACCTTTACACATCTCTTGACCGGATCACCACGGCTAGGCATATCATTAAATGGGCCATTGTAGAGGTAGGTAAAAAATGAAAAAGAAATCCGGAAAATCACTTTCCATTCACAATTAATAATCATTAATTAAAAAATGAACCCCTGCCAATACTAACGATCAACAGGGGCTAACCTAACAATATGCAAACTCGCTTTCCGAACCTTCTGAATAAACTCAGAAAAGGTCGAACGTATTCCTAAAAGGCTCTAACAGCCCTTACCCTTAAAGAATCTGTTTTTACTACTCCAATTGTATTCCCGGTTGAGAAATCCAGAGAGTATCCCTTATCTCCCATTCCCACATCAAACTCCGATGAAGCCCAGTATTTTGCGAGTGAGAATTCGGTACCTCCATTTGCCAAAGCACCAGCATTGATCTTTTCCCGATTGTGATAGATGTCGATCAATGCTTCCTTCGATGGAAGGTACCAATCATCAAATCCATTTTCTGAAAATGCATCAGCTATACCAGCAGCATTATCCATTCCGCAACTGGCAATGATGTCTGCTGTATTTTGCATTCCAGTTCCCAGGACTGTGCCATCTGCTCCCGTTGTAGGAGAGGCAGAATTGCACCAGGGCGCAGCTGTATCAAGATCTGAGATCGATACAACATAACCGTGTTCAGCTACAAAATCCAGGTAATAGATGATCCCACCTTCATGGTAATCACCTATTTGAAGGTCAGTAGCCTTGGCATTGATAGCCACTTGAATTGGTGATCCCTCAATTGCATTGCCATCAGCGTCGAAAGCACTGATTCTGATCGCTTGCCATCCGATATAGGATCCCAATATCCAGACAGCAGAAGCTTTTCCATCTGAATTGGTAATGGTATCCGCAGTAAGGAAACTTCCCTGAAGCGCCGTGAACTTGACCTTCGCCCCTGGAAATGGATCTCCATTTTGGTCCGTTACCAGAACCTGATACGGAGTCTCCACAGTATCAAGGTGCATCGCGGTTTGTGGAAGTGCACCAAGAAGTTTGATCTTGGTGGCTACAGGATCGTTGTCCTGTTTGGGCGCAGGTGGGTCTTCGTCCTCACTACAGCCCACAAAAAGGAATGCGATCAATAAGAAAGCACTCCAGAATGAACCGAAAGGTGTTTTCATTTTTCTGAAATTTAATTTGACTAATCTCCAATTGACCGGAACATCCGGCTATTCTAATGTACGTAGGCGAACAACAATAAGCAGGGGAATTTACATGAGTGGATTTTTTGGATTATAAAGGATAAAAAAACCGTAATAAGTGTTTACACCCATTGCAAAAGTGTTCCTACTTTGTGCCAGGCCATGTTTCTTTTGTAACAAAGATCTGAACAATGAAAAGCGAGATCATCAAGGTCGAAACCATAGCTGAATTTCATAAAGCGCAGGGATTTGAGAAACCCCTCCACCCTCTTATATCCCTGATCGATGCCAGGGACTTGTGGATACCGGAGGAATTAATTGGTAAAAGAGTAACCACAGGTTTTTACACTATCGCTCTTAAAGATTCGGGCTGCGGAATGATCTACGGTCGAAATCAATATGACTTTTCGGAAGGGGTTATGAGTTTTGTGGCTCCTAATCAGATACACATTGCTACTCAGGAAGTAAAGATCAAATATGGGTGGATGCTGATGTTTCATCCCGATCTAATCAGGAATTCAAACCTTGGAAAGCAGATCGATTCCTATACCTTTTTCTCCTATGAGGTACACGAAGCACTTCACCTTTCTGAAAAGGAGGAAAAGACCATAACCGACCTCATCCATAGTATCAAAGATGAATATGAAGAAAGGATCGATAATCATAGTCAAAGGGTACTGGTTTCCAGCCTCGAATTGCTATTGAATTATTGCACCAGGTTCTACGAGCGCCAATTCAACACCAGATCCACAGCCCATAGTGATACCTTGGCACATTTTGAGGCTGAGCTTAAGGAGTACTTCAATTCTGAAAAACTGACCCAGTATGGCCCGCCATCGGTTCAGTATTTGGCCGATAAGGTCAACCTCAGCCCGAACTACCTTGGTGATCTTCTCAAAAAGGAAAGCGGGATGAACCCAAAAGACCATATCAACGAATATGTTGTTGAGAAGGCCAAGAATATGCTGATCGGAACTGAAGAAAGTATAAGCACTATCGCATACGATCTGGGTTTTAATTATCCGCATTATTTCAGCAGATTGTTCAAATCCAAAACCGGCTTCACTCCGCAGGAGTTTAGGGAGACGTCCGAGTAGTATTAAGTGAAGTTTTTTATCTGTAAAATGTGTTTGAATCACCTTGATTACTGTTCTAGGTGGATCGGAATGAGATGCTTTTTCGCTGCATCAAACTGATATAAATATGAAAGCCATGGCACCACTTTTATCTATCGGCATTCTACTAAGCCTGCTCTTCATTCTCAATTTTTATCTTGGAAAGCGCTTTGCTTATTTCCTAGGGATGGAAGGATATTGGAAACTGTTTGCTTTCTTCCTGATCTCCCTACTTGTCACCATGTTTGGCACATTTTCGTTGATCAATGCAACTTCCTTTTTAGGGCATTCCGTAGCATATGTTCTGGGTATTTTGATGGGTTTCTACCTTTATCTTCTCATCGGGACCCTTTTTTCAGAAGCGTTTGGAATTGGATTAAAGCTGGCACCAAGATCCCAATTACTTATCGCCCTTTCGATCGCTGTGTTGTTTTCGGGATATGGCCTTTGGAATGCACAACACCTAAGATTGAATACCGTTGAAATCCCGGTGTCCGCATTAAAGGGTCCTTTGAAGGCTGTACACCTGACCGACACCCATCTTGGTCATTACCGGGGTGCAAGAAATCTTGAAAGGATTGTTACCCGGATCAATAAACAGGAGCCAGACGTGGTGTTTTTTACGGGAGATCTTTTGGATAGCAAATACCAGCTTAAGCCCTCCAGTATGGAGCCTTTGTCAAAATTGAAAGCCCCGATCTTCTTTGTCGAGGGGAACCATGATGAATACACAGGAATAAAAGCCATTAAATCCCAGCTCCTTGAACTGGGGGTTCGGGTTCTTGGGAATGAGATAGCAGAATGGAATGGAATTCAGATCATAGGTCTTGATTATATGATCGCTGATTCCAATGCCTACAGCTCACATGCAATTCCCGGAAGAGCCACTATCAGATCAGTACTGGAAGGTATGGCAATTGACCCGGAGAAACCGAGCATAGTCCTTCATCATGGACCAGATGGGCTGGAATATGCTGAAAAGGCCGGAGTGGATCTTTATTTGGCCGGACATACCCATGGAGGGCAAATGTGGCCTGCCACCTATATTGCGAAAATGATCTTTGCGGTTAATAGGGGTTTGGACAACCTCGGGAAGATGAAAGTTTATGTAAGCCAGGGCACCGGCACCTTCGGACCGCCCATGAGAGTGGGAACCTATAGTGAATTGACTATCTTAAATTTGATTCCGAAATAGAAATTAACTGATGAAGCAATTCGGTGGCAAACTCACCAGAGATTTAAAGGATAGGTATGGTAAATCTCCAAATTGGAGAGCAGGGAAATTCACCAACCTTGAGGTCACCAAGATGGATTTGAACCTATTTAATGCTCCTAAAATCATCTACGAACAGATTTTTCAAGGAAAAGGAAGGGAACCAAAACAGCCTATCCCGATCAAACCATTTGAGCTATCAGAAAAAGGTCTCGAATCGAACAGAACTCTGCTAGCCTGGTTCGGACATTCGGCATTGTTTGTTCGAATGGGCGGTCTGAATATATTGATCGATCCTATGCTTGGCCCAAACGCCTCTCCTATTTCGCCATTTAAGACCAAAAGGTTTAGCAGGGATGTAATTGCCATTATCGATCAACTCCCTCCCATTGATATATTGCTGCTGACCCATGACCATTATGATCATCTTGATCTTGAAAGTATTGAAAGGTTAAAGAGGAAGGTGCGGAAATTTTATGTTGCTCTCGGCTGTTCCCGCCATTTTGAAGAATGGGGAATCGAGCCATCCCTGATCACCGAATTCGATTGGTGGGATAATCAAAATGAAGGTGGGCTAGAGATCATATTCACTCCAACCAGGCATTTTTCAGGGCGTGGGTTAAAGGATCAATCCACTTCCCTTTGGGGAGGATGGGTTCTGTCTGGTGAGCGTGAGAAGATATACTTTTCCGGTGATGGTGGCTATGGGTCCCATTTCAGCGAAATAGGAAAAAGGCTTGGTCCTTTTGATCTTGGGATAATGGAGTGTGGTCAGTATAATGAGCACTGGCACCAGATCCATATGTATCCTGAAGAATCAGTACAGGCTGGATTGGATGCTGGGGCAAAGAAATTAATACCTGTACATTGGGCAGGATTTGCCTTATCCCTTCATTCATGGAAAGACCCGATTGTTAGGTTTCAAAAGGAAGCTGAACTGAAAGGGATAAAAACACTGACTCCGGAATTGGGAGAGATGTTTGAGTACAAGAATTTCAGTGGAACTGAGTGGTGGGATAAACTTGATTAAGAAAAAGACAAAGCCATGTTCGTAAAAAAGAACTTCAGCTTAAGGAATGTGTTCCAGTTCACAGGGCATCATTTTTTTTGGCTGATCCCTTGGGTTTCATCCGTTGCCTTTGCTTATGGTTATCTGGACTTGAAATACCTAACAGTTCCCTGGTTGCCCCTATCGGTAATTGGCGTTGCAGTCGCATTTTATGTGGGTTTCAAAAACAACAGCGCCTATGACAGAATGTGGGAGGCCAGAAAGATCTGGGGTGGCATAGTCAATACAAGCAGGACTTGGGGAATTACTGTTGGGGGATTTGTAAGCGATCAATTTGCCAAGGAGCCTGTAACTGATGAGGAGGTCATGCAGATAAAACGAAAATTGATCTATCGGCATATTGGCTGGCTTTATACACTAAGGTCACAGTTGTTGCAAATGGTTTCCTGGGAGCATACAAGTCTTACCGGCCCTGTTGGTAAGCACGCTAGAAGATACAGGGAGCAGTATGGTCTTGGACAGGTTGAAGAGCAGAGTGCACAAACAGAGATCAACAGATTTCTTCCCGAAGATGAAGCTGAAAGGATGGCCGCGCACAAGAACAGTGCAACACAGATCCTTGATCAACAAAGCAAGGACTTGGCAGCGTTGAGAAGAAAAGGCCTCATCGAGGATTTCAGGCATATGGAATTGCAGGGTATTTTGGCTACCCTTTTTGATCATCAGGGAAAAGCCGAAAGGATCAAGAAGTTCCCTCTCCCTCGCCAGTACGGAGGAATGAGTACCATCTTTGTGGGGATCTTCATTTTCCTTTTGCCCTTCGGAATGGTCTCGGAATTCTCTCATTTCGGTGAGGTTGGGATCTGGCTTTCGATCCCATTTACTGTTTTGACTGCCTGGGTATTTCTTGTCATGGAACTGGTAGGTGATTACACAGAAAATCCCTTTCAAGGTCTTGGGAACGATGTTCCAATGCTTTCCCTATGCAGGACAATTGAGATCGACCTCAGAGAAATGCTTGGTGAAAAGGAACTGCCTCCTCCAATCGAGCCTGTAAATGGAGTTCTGATGTAGGGCGTTCTTTCTCCAATTCTTTTTTGAAGAAACCCAAACCCTTAACTTGGGATTATGGCAAGACGCCAGCTAAGTTCCATTATGTTCACCGACTTGGTCGGGTACACCTCCATGATGCAGGAGGATGAGGATAACGCTAAGAAGGTCCGGGATTCGCATCGCGAGATCCTGGAAAGCGAGATCTCAAAAAATCAAGGACATATTCTGCAGTACTATGGGGATGGTGCATTGTCGATTTTTGAAAGCAATGTTTCCGCGGTTAGATCTGCCATCTCAATCCAAAACAGATCATCCGAAAAAGAGATACCACTAAGGATAGGGATCCACTCAGGGGACGTGGTAATTGAGGAGGATGGGGTTTTTGGGGATGGAGTTAATGTCGCATCCAGGATTGAATCCTTATCTATTGCCGGCGGGGTTGTGATCTCTGAAAAGGTCTATGATGACCTGAAAAATCATCTTGAGTTTAATCCTAAACTCCTGGGACAATTTGAACTAAAAAATGTCCGAAAGCCAATGGAGGTTTATGCACTGACCAACCAAGGTTTGGCGGTTCCGGAACGAAAAGACCTTAAGGGAAAGGTGAAGGATAAGATCGATGCCATAGCAATCAATGAGTTCGACAACCTTTCCCCTAATCCGGATAATGAGCTGATATGTAAAGGAATTCGAGAAGAACTGTTATCTCTTTTTTCAAAGTCACCTGGCTTAAAGGTGTTTTCAAAAGATGGTATTTCGGATGAGTTTGATAGATCAAACCTTCAAAAATTATATGCAGAATTCGGGGTTAAGGCGGTGATCAAAGGAAGCCTAAGAAGGTCAAAACAAAGAGCTAAGGTCAATGTTGACCTGATCAGCTCAAGTGATTCATTCCTTCTTTGGAACAAGGCATATTCCATGGAAATCATAGATGAGCTTGAGTTTGAAGAAAAGGTATCACTCGCCATCTACGAGGATCTCAAGGAAAAAAATTTGATAGGTTATATTGAAAAAGAAAAGTCTGCTCCTGCAGTCAATCTCCAAGCTCGAGAACTCTATCTACAAGGCCTGTACTTCTACAACAAGTGGACCCCTTCCTATGCCAAGAAATCTATTGGCTCCTTTGAAAAAGCAATCGAAATAGATCCGGAATACGATCAGGCTTATTCGGGCCTAGCACTCTCCTATATACTGTTGTCGGCATCCGGATATATGGCACCTTCAAATGGGGCCGAACTTTCTTATGCCGCCGCAAAAAGGGCACTTGAGATCAACAAGGAAAATGAAGAAGCATATGCTGCTATGGCGGTGAATGATATCCTTTTGAGATTTGATTTTGAAAGTGGGGATTTTAATAGTAAAAAGGCAGTTGAGCTAAATCCCAATTCAGCTCAAGCAAACCTTTGTAGGTCTCTTTATTATCTCGTAGCGGAACAGTTAGAGGACTCACTGGATTCAATGACCAAAGCCAAAGAGTTCGACCCTCTTTCAACCATAATTAACAGAACCCTGGCGGACCTCCATTATTTCAAGGGGAATTATAAGCTGGCTATTGAGATCTATGATTGGATCCTTCAATTGGATCCGGAATTCGCCTCTGCAAAAGAATTTAAGGCCTGGGCCTACCTGATGAATGGTGATATGGATACCGCAATCGAGATGTTCAGCTCCTACGATGGGGAAGCGATCTACGGAATACGGCCCTTTGTTCAGCTTGGTTACGCATACTCAATGAAAGGAGACAGAAAAAAGGCTTTATTCTATCTAGACCAACTGAAGGAAAAGGCCAAAAATGAACCTGAAGGATTTCATGACCTGGATTTTGCTACACTTTATTGTGGTCTGGGAATGGCAGATGAAGCTTTCCGCCACATGAACAAATGTATAGATTTCAAGATCGGCCCCATGGTATTTATACATGTTAGTCCTATTTGGAATCCGATCAAAAGTGATCCTAGGTTTCAGGAATGCATAAAGAAGGTAGGACTAAATAGGTGATTCTACTTTGGTCCAAAACCCTTGGTCTCAGCTTTGGAGTTTATTAATTTGCTGATTGATAAACTTTCCGCAAAAAATGCCTAAAACCTTAATTACGACCTTCTTTTTTTCCCTGATTTTCTTCATGCCTGGACTGGCGCAGGATAAGATCTCGGCATCCGGTGATGCTGAGGTAATTACCTCCTCTCCGATTCCGATCCAGGGTGTCAGTACTTTAAAAACCCCTCAATTCAATGATTATGATCCAGGGGATTCGGTAGAGGGTGATTATATCCGCGGTCTCAGATTCTTCGACAATGGAAAGAGGCTGCTGGCAGCGAATTTTATCACCAACAACCTGACGGTCATCGATTGGCAGAACCAGATCCCAATCGCTGATATTCCCTTGGCAGGACAACCCATGTACGTTGACGTAGTGGATGACCTTGCGGTGGTTTCTTTGCCTCTGGATGACCTTACCCAAGTGATCAGTCTGGATTCAAATAAGGTCATAGCTACATTGCTCACACCAGGTGAACCCAACCGTGTGCATATCGATCCTAACTTTCAAAGAGCTTTCGTTTCCTCCGTGGATTCTCAGCGCTGTTATGTGGTAGATCTAAATTCCTTGAGCCTTCAGGGCCAAATCCAACCATTTTTTTCGGGCATTCAGACCTTCTCCTTTATCACCTCTAACAATCGCTCTGATTTCGATTACTACGATTTCCGGGTTTCGCCTAGTGGGGATAAACTTGTTGGAATTGCTCCCGGAGGAGTAGGAATAGCCATTTATGATGTGCCGACCCTATCCATTGACACAGTATTTTCACAGATCTCAAACCCCTTTTCACTTGGCATGGCCGACTCCGCTGTGGCCTTTGTATTGAACAACGAGTCCACACCAGCTATTTACCAGATCGATCTGACGCAAAACTCGATAGACAGTATTTCCCTTGTGGGGCAGTCGATCTTTTCCTTTTGCCGGAATATAGCATCAGATCCAGCCGGTGACCAAGTCATTATGGGATTGGGGAGCGGGATTGTAAAGGCAGATTTTGGTCTGGGAAACACATCCCAGGTATCTACGAACACTATCTTTTGGCTTGAACCCTCCTTCGACAAGCAATATGCAGTCGGAGGTGGATTTTATACTCAGATCGTGGATATCGCGGCAGGATCAAGAACATCCCTGATGTCCGGTCTTTCTCAGTCCAAAGGAGCGGTTGCCGATTCGGGATATCATTTTGCCGGGGTGGATCCCTTAAGAAAGGAATATCTGCATAGCTATGATTTCTCAAACCCCGCATCCATCCTGCAATTCTCCGATGTACCAACGGGATCCGAATTTGAAGCAGATGCACCCTACAGGGTAGCGGTTTCAGATTCTGGAAATAAAGTTTTGGTTTCCAATCAATTATCAAAGTTTACCTCAATTATTGATACAGATTCAGGATTGGTTCAGAGCCTCGTCCCAGGCCAGCTAACCGGCTCCTTCGGCTGTGCGGTCACTTCGGATGGGAAATATGGTGTTGTAAGTGATTATGAAGGTTTGAAGGTCCATGTGATCCATATGGAAACCGGAACCATTGTGGCAAGCCCAACAGTTGGTGACAGGCCTTCCATAGTAAGGATCGGCCCGGGAGACACTCTGGCTCTGGTCACCAATACCAGGGCAAACACTGTAAATTTTGTAAAGCTGGATTCAGCAAATTCAGCCAATCTGGGTGTGCTCTCCGTCGGAACCATAGGAGTGTCCTGGACCAATCAGGGTATCTTTTCTGACCTTCAGATCTCTCCAAAAGGTGATTATGCCCTTGTGGCAACCAGTTTCGATGATATTGTCAGGGTGATCGACCTGCAGACCAGGGTGATCTTCGCCACGCTTTCGGTAGGAGATTTTCCCACCCAGATAGCATTTGACACCAGCGGTTCCTTTGCAGCTGTGATCAATAAAAATGACGATTCATGGTCCCATCTGTTCATCGATGGAGCATTTTCCTCTGTGTTGGGCACCTATAATACCTCTTCAAATCCTACAAGAATTGATTATAACCCTCATACCAACCAATTTCTGATCTCCAATTCAGGTTCACAATCTGTCCAGACCTTTGATGGTGTCTCCGGTGCCCTGGTGGGAACCAATAGTTTTGGACCCAACTTCACTCCGATCCAGGTCAAGGTCTTGTATTCGGGCAGGATAGCCTATTTGCTGGGAGCTTCAGGAAGCAACACCCAATCAGTTCTTCGCATTGATAATCAGGACTATAATCTCCCCGCGCGACCCTGCTACATGGATGCGGCTAATGGAAATGATGTGGTTGCAGTTGCCATGAGCGGGCCGGACTTTGTAAGCGTTTACAGGGATGATACACTTTTGACTACCACTTCGATCAGGACTTATGGAGCGATCAGGTCTGATCTAACGGTTTATCCTAACCCATCCCAAGAATCGATCTCGATTAGAGGGATCAACGAAAATGCTCCTTACGCCCTATTTGATCTTCAGGGCAAAAGATTGGACGAAGGGATTCTCGATGGGCGTAAGCTTGATGTATCCCGGCTGGTTCCGGGGGTATATTTCCTGCAACTGGAAGGCAAGGTCAAAAGAAAGATCAATTTCGTTGTAAAAGAATAGACAGTTACTAGTCGCTTTTCAATACCTCTGCAGGATTGATCAAAGCTGTTGCGATGGACTTGATGCTAACAGTCCCAAAGACAAGGATCAGGGTGGCCAATGACCCCAGAACCATATTCCAATGGTTGATCTCTACCCTGTATGAGAAATCCTCAAGCCACATATTTGCAAGGTAGATTGTAGATGGCCAGGCGATCAGGATGGCAATTCCCACCAAGGCAGCAAAGCGGTTGTTCAGTAGAAAGACGATCTGGGAAATACTGGCACCCAGAACTTTTCGGATCCCGATCTCTTTTTCTTTTTGCGAGGAAACAAACAGGATCATTCCATAGGATCCGAGGCAGGATATCAGTATAGCCAAAAAGGCGAAGTATCCGATCAACTGACCAAACCTTTCCTGAGTTTCATAGTTGGCCAGGAGGTCCTCATCCAGAAAACTATAATCGAAAGTTTCACTTGGAAAGAACCGGTTCCATTCGCTCTCGACCTGGGCCAGGGTCTGCTCTACATTTTCATGCTCAACCCGTATAGAGAAGGTGTTGAATTGCGGTACAAAGATCTCCATGATCAGGGGGCGCATGGGTTCCGTAAGGGAAAGGAAATTGAAATCTTTGACCACACCAACGACCTTTCCCTCTTTCCCTTCCATATTGATCTCTTTTCCGAGGGCCTCTTCTGGGGTTCCAAACTGAAAGGCTTCTGCAGCTGCCTCATTGATCAGGAAGGCATCCTCATGATCGGTTCCATGGCTTGCTGAGAAATCTCTTCCTGAAGCCAACTGGATCTCATATGTAGGAAGGAAATCATAATCGATTGCCATTACGGCACATAGCATGTTGTCTTCAGCTGTAAAACCTTCAGGTATGATGTTCCTGTTAACCATTCCAAATCCAGGTGCAGTAGAACTGAGAGTACTATTTACCACTCCGGGGATCTTGGCGATCTCATTTTCGAAGGACTGAAGCTTTTGTCTCAACTGCCCATCTACCCCTCCGAAGACACTATTGAAGTTCTCACTCTGGATCCTGGCCGTGACTATCGAATTCTTGTTGAAACCCAACTCCTGGTCCTTAAAAAGATTGAATTGCTGGTATATGATCAGGGTGCTGGATATAAGAACGATGGAAATGGCAAACTGTACGATGATCAATATCCTTCTAAAGGAAAGGTTGCCTCTCCCTGATATGGAATTTGAAAATCTGCTTTGAATACTTCTTAATGGAGGAAAGGCAGATACAAAGATTGACGGATAGAATCCTGCCATAAGACTCGTGAGAATTATGACAAGAAAGAAGCCAAGAAGAAACTGGGGTTCCAGCATAATAATAGGATCCAATTCCTTGTTTGTCAGAGTATTCATCAATGGCAATAACATGGCTGCCATTACTACAGCAGCAAGCGCGGCAATCAGGGTGACCAAAAATGACTCTCCAAGGAACTGTACTATGACATTCAGCCGTCTTGCTCCTAAAACCTTTCGCATGGCGATCTCCTTGCTTCTCTGCAGCGATTTTGCTGTGGAAAGATTGATATAGTTAATGCTGGCAATAAGGAGGGTCAGAATCCCAACTATCGAAAAGATCATTATGAATTCAGGACTTCCAGAAGGTTCTGACTGGGCCATTACACTCTCATTCAGGTGAATATCAAGCAATGGTTGAATTTCAAAGGACTGGTCTTTCTGCATGTTCTCAGGGATCTTTTCCTCTACGAACTCCGGAAACCTCGTATTTACTGATTCAGGATCAGCTCCCTCCTTTAGCAGGACATATGTAGGACTATGAGAAACCATCCAATTCATACTGAAGTTTCTCCTAATGTTTTCCCTGAGATGCTCCGGTTCCAGATCATACATATTGTCGTAAGGAAGAAGCATTTGAAAATGGGTATGAGTATTAGAAGGGAAGTCCTCTACCACCGCAACGACCTTGAATACACTTTCACCTTCCATGACTATGCTCTTGCCTATAGGATCCTGTCCGGGAAAGTATTTCTCCGCCATCTCCCGGTTGAGGATAAGGGTAAATGGCTCTTCAAGAGCCCCGTTCAGCTCGCCGAAAACCAAATTAAAGTCAAAGATCTCCAGCAGGCCAGGGTCACAAAAGTTCACATTATCCTCCTCAAATCGCTTTTCCGAACCTGATTCTTGAGGTATTGAAATACTTACACTCCTTGAAAACATTCTGGAGGAGGTTTCTATTTCCGGAAAGAAGGGTCCAAGGTGATCCTGGAAGATCGGTGGCACTCTTGCGATATCAAAATCACCTATATGATACCTTAATCTATAGATCCGATCCGCCTTGCTTTGGTGCTTATCATAGCTGAGTTCATCGTTTACGAAGATCATGATAAGGAAGAAACAGCTGAGGCCGGCGGCCAAACCAAATAGATTGATCAGGGAAAAGGTACTGTTTCGGTACATGTTCCTGAGCGTGCTGACAAGGTAATTCCTAAGCATTTCTTCTACTTAAATGGCTGTCTAAAAGTATGAGCAAGCGTTGAAAATCAATTCACAAACTTGATAAACGGCAAAATCAGTTAAAACCGAAGGAAATGAACAATGAGTAATGAATTATTGTGTCTTTTGAAGCTCATATACCATTCGTTTAGATTTGTTTTGCAGCATCAGGAATGTTCCTTCTCGGAGACCATAATTATCTGACCATTAATTCCTTCACCCCTCAGGGAGTTTACCTGAAAGACAAAAGGGATAATGAGGTTTTACTGCCAAATAAGTACGTCCCAAAGGTGGCGGCCGAAGGAGATCAGATAAGGGTTTTTGTTTACAAGGACTCGGAGGACAGACCTGTTGCTACCACCCTGGAACCTTTTCTGAAGATAGGGCAATTCGGGTTTTTAAAGGTAGTGGATCAAGGGCCCGCAGGTACATTTCTTGATTGGGGCCTTGAAAAGGATCTGTTGGTTCCATTCAAAGAGCAAAAGGTTGAAATGGAGGAAGGAAGATCCTATTTGGTTCATCTTTATTTGGACCAAAAGACCCAAAGACTGGTTGCCAGCTCCAAGTATGAGAGATTCTTAAGTAAGGACTCTTCCGATTTGGAAGAAGGTCAAAGAGTCAAGATCCTGATCGCGAAAAAGACAGACCTGGGTTTTACATGCATTATTGAAAACCGTTTTGAAGGGCTGATATACGAAAATGAAGTCTTTGAGGGCATCGAGCCAGGAACAATAACCTTTGGATATGCTCATAAGCTTAGGGAAGACAATAAGGTTGATGTCCGACTTCAGGCTGGTGGAATGGAGCAATTGGAGCTCGGGGCTGAAACCATAATGAGGGTTTTAAAGAAGAACAAAGGCCAACTTTCTCTGCATGACAAGAGTTCTCCGGAAGAGATCAAGAGGCTGCTTGGAATGAGTAAAAAGAACTTCAAGAGATCTATTGGGATCCTTTTCAAAAAAAGAATGATCAGGCTGCAACCCGGTAGGATTGAATTGATCGGGCAATAGTTTTACTGTATCCTAATTAGTAATGCTTTTTCTCAGAAGTAATATAAGGCTTGATCATCCACAAAAGGATAGGTTGTTTAAGAATACAGGTCCTCGAGCCTGGTAATTTCATTCCTGGATCAATGGTTGGACTCTATCCGCCTATATAACTGAGTAAGGGAATTGATCATTTCCATTGGACTGGAAAGGATGTTATAATGGTTGTGTCCGAACATCTGTGGAAGATAATATTTCGCCTGTTCCTCAATTGCAACTGCATAACTGTTCATTCCTTCTGCGTTCAATTCTCTAAGCGCTTGCTGGATATCCTTAATGCCATATTTCCCCTCATAACGATCATAGTCGTTTGGCTTCCCATCTGATAGCAGGATCAACCATTTCTTTTTGCAGGGTCTTTTTTTCAAGATCTCCTTTGCATGCCTTATTGCCGGACCGATCCGGGTATATCCCTCTGGTTGTACGGCGCCTATATTGAATCTCGCTTTTTCCCATGGATCGTTAAAAGCCTTTAGGGTCCTATAGCAGGCCATATTCCTTGTCTTGGAGAAGAATCCATCAATCTGGAAATCGATACCATATTCATTCATGACCTCTCCAAAAAGTATTGAAACCTGCTTTTCCACATCGATGATCCTGTTGCCATGGGCATAGGCATCACTGGAAAGACTTAGATCCAATAAGAAAATAAGGGAGAGATCCTTGTTTCGTTTTCTGCGGGTCAGATAGACCCTTTCCTCCGGGGTCCGTTTTGCATAGAGATCTGCATATCGCTCGGTTGCCGCATCAATATCAATATGATCTCCGCTGAATTGCCTTTTCACCAATTCCAGATCATTATTCAGCAGTGCAAAAACCTTTCTCAATCGATTGAATACCTGTCGATTATGTTTAAGCGTGTTTGCATGGTAATCTCTATCTGTTTCCAGGATCTTCTTTGGATAAAGCCTGCAATGATCCCTTTTATAGGATGCCGACCTAAAATCCCATTCCGGATAAAGAAGTGAGTATTCTGATGATTCCACCTCTGAACTTTCGGATACGTTGATATTTTCAAGCATCTCAGCCTGATAAACACTATGGACAGGATCATCTACCCGAACAAGGTGCTTAAGATCAAGATCTCCCAGAGCCTGCTCATCATCTTTCAAGGTATCATCTCCATCGAAGTCCCGCCAGATCCCATTGAATTTATCTACAGTCTCAACCTTTTCGAAATTATGGGTCAGCATATAGTTTTCCTGAGACTTTTTATCTACTGTCACCACCTGAACTTCGTCTGCATGTTTTGCCTTGATCTCGGTCTCCGCCTCTACATTATTCCCCTTAAAGGTTTCGGTTCCAATGTTTTCAAGTTTCTGCCCGTTCTCATAGTCCGGACTATTGCTCATCCATCGACCATACAGCCAGGAATGGTCTGGTTCCTTATCCGGCCCTAAGAAAGAAGAAAGTCCGACCTTCAGATCCGAATGAACTTCTTCAAGACCAGGGAATTCCTTAAAAAGCCCTGTCAACACATCCTTTGAGGTCTTTATTGCCATTTCTTGAGATTCCCCGATCTCCTTTTCAGAAGCTGCACTCCAGTTCAACCCTAAAGAACTTTGGACGCATAGATATAAGGTCCTGAACAGATAGAAATCGAGGTTTTTCCGCAAGCTTGGAAAAAAGGCAGCCTCTCTCGGAAGAAAGTAGGTTTCATCCTTCCACCCTCCTTCTCTTTCAGAGCCAACGATCTCAACAGATTTTCCGCTAACAGCTCTTGCGATGATCAGTAGCCGGGGCTTGACCTCCTCCAGTCGTATCCGATTCTCTGAATCTCCGTATTCCTGCTTCCTTTTTTTGATCAGAAAGTTAAAAACTCGTTTAAATAGGATCTGGTCGAATTCCATGTCAGATCATCAGGTTGACTAGATCTTTAAGTGCAGTAAGTGTTTCCTCATCGTCCGTAAGCGGCTCTACCACGGCTACCTCGGTGGCAAGCCTTTTTTCAAGCCCTGAATGGATCATCTTGGCCGCATCCACCAGCAATCGGGTGGAGACAGTCTCGGTCAGACCCAGTTCCGTCAGGTTCCTGATCTTGGCCCCGATCTTCACGAGCTTTTTTGCTGTATTTGAGTCCAAACTCGACTCCTGGCAGACGATCTCTGTCTCCACCTTTGGGTCGGGATAATCAAATGGAATTGAGACAAACCTTTGTCTTGTAGATGGCTTTAACTCTTTAAATCCTCTTTGGTATCCAGGATTGAAGGAGGCAATGAACATGAAGTCGTCTGAGGCAGTGATCTCCTCTCCAAGCTTGTCTATGTACAATACCCTCCTGAAATCTGTAAGTGAGTGGACGGCAACTATCACATCCGGCCTTGCTTCAGCAATCTCATCCAGGTAGATAATTGCCCCTTCCCTGACCGCTTTGCTTAGGGGTCCGTCTTGCCACACGGTTTCAGATCCTTTTATGATGTACCTTCCTATGAGATCCGTTGCTGAAGTTTCCTCATGGCAGGCCACGGTATAGATAGGCTTTTCTTTTTTGAAAGCCATGTATTCCACAAACCTGGACTTCCCTGTCCCAGTAGGCCCTTTTAATAGCAATGGGAGCTTGTTGAGATGCGCATGCTCAAAAATCTCGATCTCCTTGCCGATCTTCTTATAGAAGGGTTCTTTCTTGATGATCATCTTTCTTTTTTAAAAAAAAAAGGCTGGCCCATCGTGGACCAACCTTGCTAAGTCAAATTTTCATGATTAAGCGGTTTTTAAAGCTTCAAATTCATTCTCACCGGCTTCCAATTCATCGGTAGGCCCCCCAAACTTCAGGAAGTTTGAAATAAAGAATAGAATACCAACCGTAAACAAGGAGGCGGCAAGAACCAGCACCACGAAATGAGGCTGGATCTCGATTGCTGCGGTCATGAAATCAAAGCCGGCAATCCTTTCAAGGTAAACCTGGGCAACACCAGCGGCGGCAAAGGAAGCCGTCATCCCTATCATTCCAATATTAGCACACCAGAATGCCAAATGGCCGACCCGGTTATCGAAGATCTTCCTTCCGGTTAGTTGTGGCATAGCGTATGAGATTATGGCCAAGACCAGGGAAGCATATGCACCCCAGAATGCCAGGTGTCCGTGCATCGCGGTGACCAATGTTCCGTGGGTATACATGTTCACCTGAGGTAAGGTATGTGCAAGTCCAAGTAATCCTGCTCCAAGAAATGAAACTATCGCAGTGTTCAGAGTCCAGTACAGAGCCAGTTTGTTTGGATGCTTCTTGTTGCCTTTGCGATACATCTGAAGGGCAAAGACCGTCATTCCAAGGAAGGCCAAAGGTTCCATGGCGGAGAAGATCCCCCCTACCATCAGCCAGTATTTGGGACCACCTGTATAGTAATAGTGGTGACCCGTTCCCAATATTCCGGAAATAAAGGTCAGACCCACAACCACATAAAGCCATTTTTCGATCACCTCGCGGTCAACTCCAGTGATCTTGATCAGCAGGTATGCCAGTATTCCACCCATGATCAATTCCCATACACCTTCCACCCACAGATGAACGACCCACCAACGGAAGAATGAATCAACGGAAATATTATCGAAATAGATCATGCCAGGCAGATACAGCAGGGCTGCAAAGACAAGCCCCATGGTCAGTACCCATGAAGTGGTTGAGGATTTCCTGCCCTTGATCAGGGTCATCAGGATGATAACCAGGAAGAGGATCACATTAAGCGCCACCAGCCAGTCCAGGGGCCTGGGGATCTCCAGGAACTTTCTTCCTTCCCACCATCCTACATGGAATCCTGCAACGGCCACAACGCCAACCAGAGCAAAACTCCAGAATTGAAGCTTGGCCAGTGGCACGGAATAAAGCTCATTATCAGCCTCATCAGGAATGATGTAGTAAGCAGCACCCATAAAACCGGAGAGTATCCATACCACCAGTAGGTTCTTGTGAGTGGTAACAGCAGTATTGAAAGGTATAAGCTCATGAAGGACGTCGTACCCCATATGAGCGAAACCAAGGATAAACCCATACACGATCTGGAGCACGAGGAGCAACATGCTCAATGCAAAGAAGTGATATGCTATTTTTTGAGATTTGAATTTCATTTTTCTGTTCTTTTTCGTGAAAAAATTATTGCTTCAGGGATGGTTCAGGAGGGAAACCATTGAGGTCTGCTCTGTTCATCCACTCAAAAAATGCTATGAGTCCTTCCACTTCTTCAGCGGTCATATCATACTTAACCATCTTACGGCCGCGGGGGCCCCATCCATTTGGATCGGTCAATACGGCTTTGATGTAATCCGGACCCTTTCTGGAGTAAACACGGGTCAGTTCGGGAGCATAGTAGGCGCCTTCACCCATCAGGGTATGGCAGCCCATACAATTGTGTTTGTCCCAAAGCTGCTTTCCAAGGATGACCTTTTCGTTGAGATCCTTGGCATTCATCTGCTCCGGTATCCCCACAGTAAGGGAATGGATGGACATACCGATGAAGATTGCAAGGAAAAGAAAAGTGCCCCCAAGAAAGAAAACTTTGGCTTGTAGTTTTGATAACATAGGGCAATGAGGTTTGGTACAAAATCGTACCCTATATAACCTCATCTATTAGTTCCGAAAATGACCTCCGCTTCAAAGCGTCATGATGTTTGTCAGTTTCGTGCTAGGAAGGCTTGTCGGTTGTTTATGCGATTAGAAATGAGGTCATTGAGATCGAACCAGTGACACACTTATCATTGAAAAAAGTGGTTTTCTCCTTTTCCCCTTGCAGGCTAAGAGAATATAACATCGGAAAGTAATGATCTGGGGTAGGAACAGATCTATTCACCGCATTTCCCAGTTTCCGGTATTCAATCAGGGATTTGTGATCGCCTGCCAGTATTTTCGATTTGAAAATTTCGTTACTCTCAATTGCCCAATCAAAACCATATTCCCGATTCATCGATTCGGTTGTCATCTCGGTTCCGGGCGGAAGACCTGCTTTCCTAAGGTTATGTACCATATTTCCGCTGCCGATGATCAGTACTCCCTTCTTTCTAAGGGAGCTTAGTTCTTTTCCCAGGCTGTAATGGTATTGTCCCGGTTTATGATAATCAATACTGAATTGAAGGACCGGGATATCTGCTTCTGGGTACATCTGCATGATGACGCTCCAGGCGCCATGATCAAGACCCCAGTTCTCATCGAGTTTTACTTCAGCGTATTTGACCAGTTGACTTGTTTCTCTGGCGAGATCGGGATCACCCGGAGCTGGATATTCCACATTGAAGAGATCTTCCGAAAAGCCAGAGAAATCATGAATGGTCTTGGGTCTTTCCATGGCCGTAATATAGGTTCCTTTTGTAAGCCAGTGAGCGGAGATGCAAAGTATGGCCTTGGGCTTAGGCAGGTTGTTGGCAACTTCTTTCCACTTTTGGTTGAACTCATTTTTCTGTATGGCATTGTAAGGATTACCGTGCCCGACGAAAAGCACCGGTATCAAGCCGTCCTGCTCGGGAAGCGCTGATGCAAATGAGCTTAAACCTGATAGTGTTCCCAATGAACCAATTGCTCCTATTCCTAGAATTGATTTTACCGCACCTCTCCTTTTCATTATGAGGAACCGAATTTACGTAGAAAGAGGAAAATTCAGGAAAAGGTTCCTATTCCTTGATGATCTTTTGAGTAGAGTTTTCCTTGCCTGAACGAATGTTAAGCAGGTACATACCGGAAGGCATTTGAGTCATGTCGATCTGAAGAAAATTCTCACTCATCAGAGAATGGAAATGGACCTTCCCTAAGGGGTCAAGGATCTCAATCTGCACATCTTCATCCAAGTTTGCATCCTTTCTTATGTACAATCGGTCATTCACCGGATTAGGAAAAAACTCGATCCCCATTTCCAATTGCTGTGCGGTCAATGCTGAAAGCACCACGGAATTCCAATTCACAATAAATTTCAGGTATCGCCCTGTGCTCTGAGGAGATAATGTAACTAACTCCCCTGAATGTGGAATTCCCGGCACCTCTACCCTGACCATGTAGGTTCCATCAAGCAAAGAGGAGAAATTAAAGAAACCACCCTGGTCGGTTTGATCCCAGGCTAAAGGGGTGTTGTTGGGCCCTAGCAGATGTACCTGTAGGTCTTCAATGGGATCTCCTTCATCCCTGATTTTCGTGCCTTCGATCACATTGCCAATGATCTGGTTGGTTCCCGAACTCGTTCCGGCCACGGGCACCAGGGATATGTCAATTCCACTTGTGTCAGAGCTCAAAGTCAGAGTCTGTGCAGTGGTCCAGTGGATTTCACTTTGGAAATAGCTGGGAATATAATTTGCATAGTTTGGATCCTGCGGGAAAAGCAAGGCCTGGATGTAATAATCCCCAGGAGGAGTGGAATCAAAGGTATATGTACCCTGATTTATTAGAGCGTAGTCCACAATATTCCAACCCACAGCTGGTGAGGTCTGGGCCTCAAATAAGAATACCTCTCCCGAAATCCCGGGATCAATTACTCCATCAAGCGTAACCTTCCCATTGACCTCAAAATAGTCCTCATTGCAAAACATTGAATCAACAATAGCAAAGTATGCTAGAGAATCATGATATGGAACAGGACAATGACCTTTCTGGGTAATGAACCTGAAATCATATGGTGCAGAGCCGGATCTCGCGCAAGGCTCAAACGTTACCTTAACATCTACGGTGTCAAAGGCACTTGAAAAAACGTATTGGGCCGGATCTAGGGAGATATACCTGTCGGGAAAATTTCTTCCAGCAACGTAAAATGTGGCAACATGCCCAACAGGATCCAGGGGATCGTAATCCTTATCCCAGACCTTGAATGTGATGTCGCGCTGAGCTGGATTTCCCGGAATGTAAAAAGTATCGCCAGACTGATGGGTGTTTCCAAGGTAGTCAAATCCTATTGGCTTATCCAAGATATCTGGAATTGGGCAATTATGAATTACCGGTAGCAAAAAGTCCCTATAGGTGCTTCCAATGAGATCCATGGTTCCATTGCCACCCAAGTCCCTGAATTCCTTGATCCAAAGGCCAAATCCGTGGATTCCAGGAATTCTGGGTCTAACAGTAAGCATTCCGGTGTTTGGGTTAACTCTCAATCGGTCATAAGCCGGGTCAGGAGGGCCGCTGGCCCCATGAATTGCATCTGATGCTGAATATGTGGAAGCCCAGGTAACTCCGCCAATCATTGTTAGGGGATCGGCATAAGGTGCATGAACACCCTGAACCAATCCCCCGGAAAAGGCACCATCATCTTTGATAGTATACATTGCGTAAGCAAGAGAGTCGCCGTCTGGATCCGTTCCTCCAAATTCCATCTTGAAAAGCTGTTGAGTGCAAACATATTCTGAGATTGGAAGCTTAAGTTCTGGGGAGCTATTTACAATTGGATTGCCTATTCCATCAGCTATGGGTGGGATAAGGGTCATAATGGTCTGCCCCTCCGAACCAGATGATTGAATGTTTAAAATGTTGCCATTTCGACAACAGTATTGCCAAACGACCAAGTATCCTGATGGGTCATTGTAAACCGTTGGATTCAAGGTTACCAAGGCCTCATAGTAATGTCTTGCAAGGGGAATGACAGTATTTTGGCAGCCTGGGGTTCTGGGTTGAATTAGAGAATCAAATAACCTGTTTAGCGAAAATGATCCTACATTTAGAGGAGGGGTGGTTCCGGATCCTCTTTCGTAAAAGTTAACCTGTTGCGTGTTTGCTAAAATTGCGGACACAGATGTATCACTATATACATTGAGCCGGATTAAAAAATCATAATTAGATATATGGGTGACGGTAATGTCGCCCCCATTTACATGGGATGATGTTGCTGTGTTGGGAAAAAGAAAAAGCCCAATCACAAAAATTTTACAAAACCTTTTCATGTCTGAGTGCTTTAAGGTGTACCCCAATTTAGCTAATTAAAGGCATAATCACTATCCATAAATGTTTGGGATTAAGAGTGAAAACTATGCCTCTTGGGCCTTTTCCCTCTTTTTTCTCCTCTTGATCACTGATTTCCTGAGTCGATCTAAGTCCATAAGCAGCGGCGGAGAAGCCGCAGACAGTGAGGAATAACGCTAAAATGTGGAACAGCGTATCGTCTGCTGCTACCCACATC
>JANQSY010000120.1 GCA_028279065.1 Cytophagales bacterium | reverse complement strand
TCCCATACCTCTCCATTTACCTGTACAGCAAGGGCCATCCTTGCCAATCCTTCACTTATCCCAGCCGCAATCTCAGCCCCGGATATCCCCTTGGGTTTTTCCTGAACGTTTCCGTCAGGGAGCGTAATTTTAATTTTATCTGACATTCCTAAAGTGGATTTCCAAATTCGATCTGGTTCTTAACGCGGTCCCTGGCCTCGGCGATCTCATCTCTGTTGGGATATTGCTCAACTCCTTTTTCAAGTGCATCAAGTGCGTCCTGAAGCCGGCCTGTTTGCTCCAGGGCAAGACCAAGGAAAAAATATGAATTTCCGATACCGGGCTTTAATTCCGCCGCCCTGCTCAGGTTCTCGACCGCAAGGTTATAGTTCCCAAACTCATAATTGACAATTCCCAGGTTATAGTGTCCCAGATAAAAGGTAGAATCTACGCTGGTGGACATGGCAAAGAAGTATCTGGCTGTATCAATATCCCCCATATCCAAATAGGTCACCCCAAAATTATAATGCAGGAACGGATCACGCGGATTATATGAAATCCCGGTTTTAAGGTATTCCAGGGCCATGTCCGGTTGCCCCATAGCATTGTAAACACTTGCCATGACATTAAAGACATCTGTGTCCTCCGGAACCTGCTCAATGGAAAGTTCAAGATATTTTATGGCTTTGATGGTGTCTCCAAGTTCCAAATACATTAAGCCCTTGTAAAAGAATGTTCCGGTATTGAATGGGGAACGATCCTCGGCGAGGTTGAGATAATGAAAGGCCGAACCATAGTCCTGAATAATGAAATATAACTTCCCAAGGAAAGTGTAGAATTCAGCTGTCTTAAGCATCATCTTTTCCGCCTTCTTTGCAGCCTCAAAGGCCTCAGCTATCCGGTTTTGCCCCTTTAGGGCCTGGGCGATGGTAAAGAAAAACTCCTCATTGGTGCTATCCAACGAAAGGGCATAGTTTCCATCCTTTAAGGCATTGTCAAAATCCTTAAGCTCCAAATAAAGCTTAGCCCTTTGATTATAACTTCTGGCAGAGTTTGGATTCCCTTCGATCTTCTTTTGGATCAGATCCAACTGCTCTTGTATGAACTCAGTGGTACCCGCCTGGGCCCCACTCCTTTCCATGCTTTCTTCCTTTTCTTCCGTACAGGCAATCAGGGCAAAAAAGGCAAATACAACAATCAGGTCTAGTTTTAAAAATATCCTCACGGCAAAAATTTGAAGCGCAAAATTAGCCATTGAAATGCTTCCAACGATCCTCAGAGGATTATTTGTGCCGAAAATTTGATACCAAAGGAATTTGCCTCAGGGTTATCCAGATAATTTAGTCTATGAAATGCATCTATTCTGATCACCTTGAATATGTTTTCCAAGCCATATCCTATCTCTATATATGGGATGCCAGTATCCAACCCCTCAATATCATCAATGGCATTTCCATCTGAATCAAATTCGGGGATAAGATCTTGATTGGCTTGACTTATAGAGCCCAAAACTGTATTGAAATCAATTAAAAACCGCCATTTCGTTTCTCTGAGAATTGGAATCCTATGAATTAGGTTTCCGTCAAAATGATGTTCGAAGCGAAGAGTGGCATACTCGTCACTAACAAATTCCGACCTACCCATCAGGTTAAATGCTGCCGAGGTATAAAAGATGGAGTTGGCATTACCCAAATGCACGTTTAACAATGGGTAAGGAATGGGATCAAAGATCTTTCCAACATCAAGGACATATCTGGAGTAACCAAAGGCACCTGCTGGGATTTTATGGGTTATATTCAGATTGATCTTGTCATAATCGAAGTCACCTTCAAAAAACCCATCCCCCTTGAAACCCCGTGTATATGTAAGGGTGAAGATTGGCCAGATCTTAGTGCCCAGACTTATTCTCCTGTTGTCATTCTGAATAAACCTTTCTCCCTTGGTGAACCTCAACCCTGCTGATACCTCGGAGCTTATAAAAGAACTTTCCACAGTGGTCACTCCGTCTTCTGTTTTGAGGTAAGCGAAATTGTAGCTTTCATCAGGGATAAAGCTGAATTGCTTCAAACCAAATAATCCACTCAGCCCTCTACGAAATTCAGCTTGCAGATCAACACGGGCTGTATGACCATAATACGCCCTGAACTGCTCCAGCCATTTGGTATATGCCAGGAATAAATAATTATTTCCCAGGTTCTCCTCAATTACACCGACCTGCTTTAACTCATATTGGTATGAAACCGCCAATTCAGTCCATCGTCGTCGAGAAAAGAGATAGGAGATCTCTCCATTGTATTTGAATTGATCATCGCCAAAACCATACGCTCCATAGCCAGCAAGTGTCCACTTACTTGAGAACTTATAATTTGTTCTAAAGCCAACCCTGACCCTGCTTTCTTCTACCGTGTTCCATGCATAGGTGAACAGGTACGGGCCAATATCTATCTTTCCAAAGGACTGGTAACCATTCAGAATGATCCCCACTATTTCAATGTAGCTCTTGATCACCGGAAGATTGTTGATCGTATCGATCATGTCATAGACATAAAGCTCGGTTTCGCTCAGACTATCATGCCTATGCTCTTTCCAGTAATCCTCATCAGAGAAACTGTAGTCCTCCTCCAACACGAGGAACTCCTCATAGTAAGAAGGATCCTGAGGTTTATTCACAACAAAATTCCTGTTGGAGGTATAAAATTTTGCCAGAAGTCCGGCCCAATCCTCATCAATGTTTCCAACTTTCAGGAGCACCCGGTTTTTGGAAGGTAACCATGCTGATTCGGAGGTCCTTTCCATCTCCTGTTGAATGTGAACCTCTTTCACATAGTTTAGATTTGCGGTCTTAGTGATCCTAAGATCCGCCCTTTTTAGTGCCCAATCCTTTTGTGTTATCCAAATGGTCCCATAAAACGCCAGCTCTTCATCATGTTTTGGGTTGACCTCCAGTTTATAACAGTAATCTTCACCAATATAAAAGGAGTCGGTCAAAAGGTATTGGTAATATAGCTTCCAGCTGTTTGAAAGAGGAGATACGAATTCTTTGTTCAAAATGGTCATCCAGTTTTCATAGAAATTGTACTCCTGGAAAGTGGATCCGATCAACTGAGAGACAAGGCTCTCATCCTCAATACCAACCCCCTTGAATCTGGTCTTTATGATATTCTCCCTTTTCCTCTCTGGATTGGTCTTATAGAATACCTCAGAAATGGATTCCGAAATGAAGATGGGAAGTATAGGGTTTCCCTCCTCTCCCGCCACTACTTTAAGACTGTCATAAACCGCCCCTAGTTGCCTGAAGAATTTTCTCTTCCTTGCCTTATCAGAAATGTTGTCCACGTCCACCTCAACCTTATTATAGCTTTCGAATTGATATGCCTTTAACTTCCGTTTATCATTGGAGTTTTTTTTCTCTATCACGTTTCTCATTATCCTCCAGGCAGGGTTTTCCCCTGGAGAGATGACGATTTCCTTAAGGTTGAAGGATTTTGGATCAAGCTGAAAGTCTAACTTTTGAGTGGGAAGATTTTCCAAAGGTTTGACCTTGGATTCATACCCTACATAGGAGGCCATAAGGCTATCTACAGGGGTGGAGTAATTGATCTTGAAGTACCCTTCAAAATCCGTTGTAGCGCCGATTGTGGTTCCAACAAAATATACATTAGCAAAAGGAATGCCCTCTCCTGTCTCCTTATCGGTAACTTTTCCTGAAACCTGAAATTGAGCCTGAAGGCTTTGACTTCCCAAGACCAACAATAAAAATAGGAATCGACCGTATGGTTTAGATGTTCTCAAAAAGGGTAATGAGGTTTTCGGTATTGAACGATTCTCTGCTTAAAAAGTAACAATTACTCCTTTGAAATATTATTTTAATGTTGCGTAAAATTGACCTTAATTCGCATAAGCCCAAATGAAAATTCTCCTTTTAAGCAATTCATCTTTACCTGGTCAATCCTATCTTGGATTTGCCCGGGAGGTGATTATCGATTTTCTTAAAGACTCTTCAAAGGCAGCTTTTATTCCTTATGCAGCAGTCACCTTTTCTTATGATGAGTATTTCGACAAGGTTCAAGAGGCCTTGGATCCGGAAGGAGTTGAGTTAGTGCCCATCCATAAAAGCTCAAATCCTATAAGCCTGCTTGCCACCTGTGACTCGGTCCTTGTGGGAGGAGGAAATACCTTTGCCCTGTTGAAACGGTTGATGGAAAACCAATTGTTCACGCAAATGAAGACCATGGTGCAGCATGGCAAGCCCTATATAGGCTGGAGCGCAGGTTCAAACCTAGCGGGGCCGACGATTTCCACTACCAATGATATGCCCATTACAAACCCTGGCACTTTCGAATCTTTTGGATTTGTTCCATTTCAGATCAATCCACACTATATAGATGTAAACCCAGATGGACATATGGGAGAGACCAGGGATCAAAGGCTGGAGGAATTCATTGAGATCAATCAAAATACATCAGTTGTTGCCATCCCAGAGGGCACCTATCTAAGCCTGGTTGGTGAAAAATTGAGCTATCACGGAGAAAAGCCGGGCAAGATCTTCAAGCATGGAATGGAGGTTGAGGTCTTTAATCCAGGGGATGACCTCTCTTCACTGACAAACAATTGATCAATGGAAATATTGTCCCTGGGCTTGGAGCAATGGGTAGTGATCGGGGTTCTGATATTCTTGGTCATTTTCCTGTATAAAGACATTCTTAATCCGACTCTCAGTTTCTTCCTCGGAATAGTGATCCTGATGCTTGCAGGAATCCTGACACCACAAGAGATTTTGATCGGGTTTTCAAATCAACAGATAGCCGTTATCTTATTATTGATCCTCTTGGGGTATGCCTTTGAGAAATCCGGATTGATCAACACCCTTTTTAATAATGTGTTTTCGAGGGTGAGGAGCCAAAGCGGATTCGTTGCCAGGATGAGTTTATTGGTGGGCTCTTTTTCAGCCTTTCTGAACAATACACCCTTGGTGGCTATGATGATGCCCTATGCGGTGAACTGGAGTGAAAAGAACAATACTTCCCCTAGCAAGCTTCTCATTCCCCTTTCATACTCAGCCATCTTTGGCGGGTGCGTTACTCTGATTGGAACTTCAACTAATCTTGTGGTGAATGGCCTTTGGCAGGATCAAAGCGTCTTTCCAGGAAGCCCCTCATTAAACATCTTCGACTTCTTCGTGGTCGGCTTTCCCCTGATGATCATCGGGTGGATCTACCTGACCTTCCTTTCACGACATATGCTGCCTGAAAGGAAAGATGCTCTGCAGATGTTCGATGACCATACAAGAGAATATCTCACTGAGGCTATAATAAAAAAAGGATCCGCTCTTATAGGGAGAACAGTGGAATCCGCAGGTTTAAGAAATCTTAATGAAGTTTTTCTGGTAGAGGTGATCAGGCCAACCGGAGTAGTGACCCCTATAACTCCATCCGAGGTGCTCCAAGAAGGTGATAAATTGATCTTTGCAGGTAAAACTTCAGGGATCACTGAGCTCATTCAAATGGGAAAAGGGTTGAGTCTTCCTGAAAATGTAGCCAGGGACCTGAAGACCGATATGGAGATTCAGGAGGTAGTGATTTCCCATAAATCCGAAGTAATCAACAAGTCTGTTAAGGAAAGTGATTTCCGGTTGAAGTTTGATGCGGCCATAGTCGCGGTCCACCGAAATGGTGAAAAGTTAAAAGGAAAGATCGGCGATATCATTCTGAGACCCGGGGATGTGCTGCTAATCGTATCAGGGACAGGCTTTCCTAAGAGAGCGAGGGCTACCAATGATTTCTACCTTATATCAAAAGCAAAGGAAGTATTCAGATTTACTGCCGTTCAAAACTGGATCCTTATCCTTGGGAGCATTTCTATGATCACATTGTCAGCCACCGGTTTAGTCCCGTTGTTCAATTCCTTACTTGTCCTTATTCCCATACTGGTGCTAACCGGAATTCTATCCCTCAATGAGATCAAATTAAAGCTTGACCTAAATCTTGCATTGCTGATTGCCTTTGCCTTAGCTCTTGGTACAGCAATGACCAAGACAGGGGTCTCCGATATTTTTGCCTCTCAGATCCTGGGGCTGTTCAAACATGAGAACCTTTTTGTTCTCTTCCTGGTGATTTTCTTTGTGACCAACCTTCTGTCTTCCTTCCTTACCAATATGACTGGTGTTGCCATAGTTTTTCCAATCGCCCTTTCCATAGCCCATTACCTAGAAGTCGACCCAATTCCCTTTGTATTGTTGGTTGCTTTTGGGGCAGCTGCCAATTTTTTGACCCCGATCGGGTATCAAACCAACCTTATGGTGTATGGTCCGGGAGGATATAAATTCAAAGATTATTTCAAGATCGGGTTGCCGATCACCATTTTGTATATGCTCGGAGCGAGTTTCATATTATCTTCCTACTACTAGCGACGACTGTTCCTAAATACTTGTTTTTTAAGGGTTTATATCAATAAAATCCTCAATCTAAAAATCTCCCACACTTTGGGGGATACAAAAAGTTTCATAGTTGTGGCTAAAAGCTCAAAAAAAATCGAGGTTGGTGTGCAACATTAAATGGACGTAAAAAGTTTTTTTCGCCCCTGATTGCTTTTAAAGGCCAAAATCTTTCTTAAATTGCAAGATTAAATCATTAAAATTTAGGCCAATATGAATCGAAATTACCTTCGTTTTAGAAAGTTGGAAAGTGCTTCGACCCTCCTTGGGACCAGAATTTTCCATACCTTTTTATTCATGTTGTTTACCACACTCTTGGTGGTTAACACGAATAAATCCTATGCCCAATTGGGTGGTGGTGATACCTGCGGGAATGCTACAGTGATTCCAAGTATTCCATTCTTAGATACCGCAAACACCATTGGGGCTACTGATAACTACAATGAAGTTTGCCCCTATACCCCAACAGGAGCAGTTGATGTGGTTTACCAGTATACACCAACTACCAACGTTTTAGTTGAGTTGACCCTGTGTCTGCAGACTACTAATTATGACACCAAAATGTACATCTATTCAGATTCCTGTAATGGTGGACCTCTTGTGGGGTGTAATGATGATGACTGTGACAACTCACCCGTATTTACTGACCCGTACCTATCACGATTGTCAGGAATCAATATGATGGCTGGAACAACCTATTATATAGTTGTTGATGGCTATTCCCTGGGTGATGAGGGACCTTACACCCTTAGCATTACAGAAATATGTGCCGACCCAGGTGCTCCTGCTGTTTCCAACATAACTGCAAGTAGTGCTGATGTGAATTGGGGGCCATCTCCAAGTGCTCCTCCAAACTATGAAGTAGAATATGGTCCAAGTGGGTTTACGCCTGGAAATGGAATGGGTGTTCTTTCAACGGACACTGCTGAGCCACTAACCGGTCTTTCTACTGCCACAGCTTATGATGTATATGTAAGAGCAATTTGCGCGGTTGGTGATTCTTCTGGCTGGGTCGGTCCGGCATCTTTCGTGACCCAGGGCGTTATTTGTGGAGCAGTAGAAAATCCTGCCACATATTCAGAGAGCTTTGAGACAGGTATTGGCAGCTGGACGCAAAGCCTAACTGATGATTTCGATTGGACAAGGGATGCCAATGGTACTACTTCAAGTCCAACTGGTCCAAGCACAGGGTCGGATGGGGCTTGGTATATGTACATAGAAACCTCGACGC
>JANQSY010000038.1 GCA_028279065.1 Cytophagales bacterium | reverse complement strand
ACCTGCCGCCATTGGATCCCTATGTGAAGGAGATCTATTACTACGACGTGGCAAGGAAAAAGATAAAAACAGCCAGAGCCCATAAGATCGTGAATGACCCCAAGATCATGCGGGTTCTACATGGCCCATACAACCGATACGTCAACAAGTCAACTGTGGAAACCGGGATCTTTTACCTGGGAGCTAGGCATGGGCGCTGGGAGCTTTTCGATCTGGATTCTGCACTGGTTGATAAACAATACTATTACAAAGGATGGCCTGAACATTCCGAGATCAGTTATTATGATATTGAAAGGACACAAGTCAAGGAGGTTGTCCCTGTAAAATGGGGGGATAAGGATGGGGATTACGTTTACTTTAATGAAAATGGAACCCTGAGGATAACAGGGAAATATGCCAACGATATTAAGGTCGGCAAATGGAGATTGTATAGGGCAAACATCCAAAAAAGGCATATGGAGATCCAATATGCTGAGAACCCTTATGATTATGAACACAAGCCCATAGTTCTCAGAGAATGGGATGAGAAAGGAAAGCAGATCTTCGATTATCGGAAATCCAAGGAGCCCAGATACTTTGACGAGGATTACCTAAAGCAACTTCAGGCAAAGAATTGATCGCCTATGAGGATAGCTCTTTACCAGGTAGATGCTTTTGGAGATGGTTTGTTTTCGGGTAATCCAGCCTGTGTCTGCCCGCTGAACGAGTGGTTGGAAGATGAAATTCTTCAAAAAATTGCTGCAGAGAACAATGTTCCTGAGACCGCCTTTTTCGTTAAAGAAGAGGGCGGTTTTCATTTGCGCTGGTTCACTCCCGAGGTGGAGATCGATCTATGTGGGCATGCTACCCTGGCTTCCGCCCATGTACTTTGGAAGCATATGGGGCTTAAGCAGGAAACGATCAACTTTTCTTCCCTCTCCGGGCCGTTGAAGGTAACCCAGGAAAATGACATTTATACTTTGGACTTCCCATCCAAGGAATTAAAATCCGCCAACCTGGATGAGCATTTGATCTCAGCCCTGAAGGCCCTTCCCCATGAGGCGTTCGAAACCGATTATTACTTTTTGGTCTATGAAAGGGAAGAACAGATCCGCGCCATGGATCCGGACTTTGAGCAGATGATGAAGTCCCCTGCCAAGGGAGTTCTGGCTTCAGCTCCGGGGGATGAGGTGGATTATGTGTTCAGGTTCTTCGCTCCCAAAATGGGAATACCCGAGGATCCGGCCACAGGCTCAGCTCATACCATGTTGGTTCCTTTTTGGGCTGACAGGATGAACAAAACGGAATTCGATTCATTGCAGTTATCCAGAAGGGGTGGGAAATTCAAAACCAGGCTTGAGGGGAACAGGGTCCTAATTAGCGGAAAGGCAGTAACCTATTTTGAGGGAGGCATTTCCCTTTAAACCGTATTTATCAGTCCTTCCTTCCCTCAAGCCTCAGGTAGAGAGTGGTCGTCAAGGCGATCAACAGAAATCCATAAAAAGTGTCTTCTACCGGGATGGTTGCCATTCTAATGCCCATAAACTCCTCACCATTATACCATACCACCTGCTCTTCAATACCGAAACCTGTGAGTATGCCATTGACAATGAAGAAGGGGATCAAAACAAAAAGGTAGGAAAAGTAGATCCGTCCCAGGAAAGGAAACTTGAAATAGTATTGGCTCAAAAGGACAAAGACAAGGCAGAGGACAAAGGTTGTGGCTGTATAAAGGTTAGAGTAGAATACCAATGCCCCAATAAGAAAAAAGGCGATAAGAAAATTACTGATCCTGATGGTCCAGATCGGGCTTGGGTGCCATTTGATAAAATACCTAACAGACTCATAGATAAAAACACAGGAAAACGGCACTGTAACAAAGAAAAGCCATTCCCCAAGGGGTAAGCCGAATAGCGGAAACCCGCTTAAGTAGCGCTCATTGAATCCCCAAACCCCCCAATGGGTGAACAGAATATCCCAGGGGATGAAAAGGCACATAGTAAGAAAAATGGCCGAAAATAGAGACTTAAATCCCTTAACATAATGGATCCTTTTTTCAAAACTCCATAGTAAAGGAAACAGAATGGTCAGTGCATTGATGACCAGGTAAAGGTACTTTTCCGGAAAGGGCATTCTTTATTTAAAGCTTTCCCTGAAATACTTCAAGGGGACCCAAAGCATACCGAAACATTCACCTTCTTCCTTGCCCAAATGTTTATGATGAACCTTATGGGCCTTCCTTAAGGCTCTGAAATAGGGGTTCTGGGTCCTGGTAAAAAATTTGAAGCGTTGATGAATGAAAATATCATGAACGAAAAAATAGGCGAAGCCATAGAACATTATGCCCAAGCCAATAAAGAACCAATGGTTAAAGGCGTTCATCGAACCGAATAGGATCAGGAAAAAACTTGGGATAGCAAAGACCAGGAAGAAGCGATCATTCTTTTCGAAAACCCCATATCCGGGTTGGTGATGGTCCCGATGCCAGCTCCACAAAAGTCCGTGCATGACAAACTTGTGGGTAAGCCAGGTCACTCCCTCCATAACCAAAAAAACCACGAGGGTTATTCCTAAACCGACAAAAAGATTCATGATCCAAACAATTTGTCCAGGACTCCTCTTCGGTAATCAAAGATCCTATCGATTTTTTTTGATATCAACAGTCTGTTCATCAAAGATCCCAGAAAACCCAAAGGTATGGAGTAATGGATTGTATCCTCCATTCTGATCCCATCCCCATCCGGGTAGAACCTATGCTCATGGTGCCATAAACGATATGGGCCGGAATACTGGTAGTCGATAAAGTACTGACCTTCTCTTACGGCGGTGATCTCAGTTACCCAGCTCATCTTTATGCCCAGCAGGGGTTTAACAGAATAATATATCAGTTGCCCCGGGTAGATCCCGTTCTTGCTCTTCTCTGAGAGGATCTCAAACCCCATCTCTTTTGGTGTGATCCTGGCAAGGTTAGATGGATCAGAAAAGAAGGACCAGGCTTCCTCGATGCTGGCCTTGATCCTATGGGAATATGACTTTCTGAAGATCTTCATCAGTATTCGATCTTGCCTAAATCTATTTGGGAGGAAATTAGTCTGAACCAAGGGGAAAAATGCTCAGGTTCATTTTCCATTTCTTCCCTAAGGTTGACAGGATCTACAAAGCGCCAGTCCGAAACCTCTTTTGGGTCCGGATCAGGATCCATATCACAGCGACCGACAAAGACATGGTCCAGTTCATGTTCCACCAAGCCATTTCCCATATCGAATTCGTATTTGACCTTAAAAAGGTATTTACAATCGCTTTTGATCCCTAGTTCCTCTTTAGTCCTTCTTTTTACTGCATCCTTGATAAGTTCTCCAGGCCTTGGGTGGCTGCAACAGGCATTCGACCATAGGCCAGCGCCATGGTACTTTCCTTCGGCCCTTTTCTGGAGCAAGATCTCACCTTTATCATTGTAGAGCAGCAGGGAGAAAGCACGGTGAAGCAGACCAACCTTATGGGCTTCAAGTTTTTCCGCCTGGCCTATCTCTCTGTCTTTCTCATCAACAAGTATTACCCTATCCATCAGATCAATCCCATTTGGTTCTTGACATAACTCTCAGCAAGGAGAGCGATTTTCTTTTTATTCGGAATTCTAATCCTCTTTTCCTTTACCTCGGAAGCTTTTACTCCGCGGATTTTTTCAAACAGAGACCTGTAGTAGATGTAGGCCAGGTAAACCCCAAATTTGGCTTTCCGAGGTAGCAACAAGATTCCCTTCAAGGCCTCATCGAAGTCCTTTTGGATATCAGCCTCGATCTCCTTCTTGATCCCCTGATCAAGTGTATTTCCTTTTAGCTGCGGGAAGTAGACCCTGCCCAATTCCAGACTGTCATCTTTCAGATCTCTGAGAAAGTTCACCTTTTGAAATGCTGATCCCAATGCCATAGCATAGGGCTTTAGTTCATCATATTTCTTTGCATTGTTGTTGACAAAAACCTTAAGACACATCAGGCCGACAACCTGAGCCGAACCGAGAATATATTCTTGATAGCTGGCCTGGTCGTACTCTTTCTTTTTAAGGTCCATAGCCATGCTTTTCAGGAATTGGTCCACCAGCTCAATTTCTATTCCGTATTTCCGAACAGTATATTGAAATGAATTCAGGACGGGATTAGTGCTGATCCCCCTTTCGATCGCTAGGTGGGTCTCATTCCAGAATTCTTCCAGCAATGCTTCCTTATCATAATCATGGAATGTATCAACGATCTCATCAGCGACCCTTACAAATCCATAAATATCATAAATTGGCTTCCTGATGCTTTTATTCAAAAGCTTGATCCCAAGGGAAAAAGAGGTGCTATAAGAATGAGTTATATTCCTGGAGGCTTCGTGCGATATTTTATCGTAGAGTTTTTTCATTCTAATTGGATAAGTACCTGCTTACTTCTGTGGCAGCAAGCTTGCCAGAAATCAGGGATGGAGGAACCCCTGGTCCGGGGACAGTCAGTTGCCCGGTGTAGAAAAGGTTCTTGACCTTATTGTTTTTGAGGCTGGGTTTCAATGGGCCTGTCTGCCTTAAAGTATTGGCCAAACCATAGGCGTTTCCTTTGAAAGAGTGATAATCGTTTATAAAGTCTTTGTGGCCGTAGCTTTCCTTGAAAACAATATTATCCCTTATCGATTGGCCGGTAAGGGTCTCAAATCTTGATATTATGGTTTCAAAACATTTTGATCTAAGCTCTTCGCTGTCTTTCAGCCCGGGAGCAAGAGGGACCAGAATCGTCAGGTTCTCATATCCTTCAGGAGCAACCGAAGGGTCGGTCTTTGATGGTGCGCTGACATAAAAAAGCGGATCCTCAGGCCACGCAGGAGTGTCATAGATCAACCTAGCATGTTCTGAAAAATCTGTGTCGAAGAAAAGGTTATGGTGCTGAATTCCCTCTACCTTTTTATTGATACCCAAATAGAACAGCAAGGCTGATGGAGCCAAGATCCTGCTATCCCAGTATTTCTTGCTATAGTTTCGCTTCTCAGATGGAAGCAATTTGTTTTCAATGAAATGGTAATCAGCCCCTCCTACTACCGCACCTGAGGAATAATAATCCTGAGCTGATTGAACTGTTTTTATCCCATTCGATCCGAAATCAAATTTCACTACCTCTTCATGGCAATGGATCTTTCCTCCCAGTGAGAGAAACAATTTCTTCATTGCTTCTACCACCATTCCCATTCCCCCCATGGGATACCATGTTCCCAATTTCAGGTCGGCATAGTTCATAAGACTATAAAGAGCGGGGGTGTTCTCGGGTTTGGCTCCCAGAAAAAGAACAGGGAACTCCAGGATGCTGATCAGTCTTGGATCCTTTACGAATTTCCTGACATGCTTTGAGATCGATGAAAAGACCTCATTCCTGAAGAGGCCGAAGAGAACTTCAGGAGAAATATAGTCCAAGTAGGATGAACCGGATTGATAGACCAGCTTTCCAAGGCCCAGATCATACTTTCGCTTTGCCTCAGACATGAATTTCTCCAGCCTTTTTGAGGAGCCTGCTTCAATGGATTCGAACAATTGTTTTACCTCTTCCCAACTCCCCGGGACATCTATCTGATCCTCCCTGGAAAAAAATACCCTGTATGCGGGATCCAGCCTGACAAGATTGTAGTGATCATCAACCGACGTGGAGAAATCATTGAAGAAGTTCTCAAAGACCTCCGGCATCCAATACCAGGAGGGCCCCATGTCGAACTTGAATCCCTGATTTTCCAAAACCCGGGCTCTTCCTCCCAACTGGGCATTTTTCTCAAGCAGGTCAACCTCAAACCCTTCCTGGGCAAGGTAGCATGCTGAAGAAAGCCCTGAAAATCCTCCCGAAGAGACCTGCCGATCGAGGATCT
>JANQSY010000115.1 GCA_028279065.1 Cytophagales bacterium | reverse complement strand
GTCGTGCTATGGTTCGGAACACCTTCAAACGAGGGGTTAGTGATGATTTGGCCAAATAAAAAATTTGAAAGGAAGAAAAATGAAATCAAGCACCATTTCATGATTGATCATTCATGCTGTCAACCATTAAGTTAACCTTTATACAATTCAGATGAAACTTTTTGCCTGCTCTTAACAGGGTGCCCTTTTCACTAGGTCGATTGAGAAGCTGTTTTTGACCTGCAGATCACCCATTCCATGATCCTGGCACGACCCTCTCTCAGAACCTCTCTTTTTCCTTGAAGTGTAAGGTCCTTCAATTCAGGGTAATCATACATGATCGCCTTGTGGATATCATCCAGGCTATAGACCGAACTGATATTATGTGTTTCTGAAAATACCTCCTTAAGGGTGGTGGAGATGTCGAGGTTGACGAAATCATGGGTTTCGATCAGGACATCACAATTTTTCAGGTTTCCAATATTTGATTTATTGAAGAGATCTATTTCGAAGCCCTCGCAGTCCGAAATGATCAATGCCCTTCCGGTGAATTTAAATTGCCCCAGTGCTTTGGGAGTCAAGGTTGACCCGACTTCTACCCTTTCTTCAACACTATTGACCTTTGCCATTTGTGAACAAAGCCCTTGGGCCCTTGGGTTGGTATCAAAAGCATAAACCTTTGAAGAGGGGCTTCTCATTGCAGTACCAATAGCGTAGTATCCTTCGGCACTTCCCACATCAAGGATCTCTGAATAATCATTCTTCAGTAGGTCCTCGATCTCAGGGTGAAGTTCGCGCTCATAGGATCCGAGAAGCTTGGGGTATAGCGCACTCCCGGTTGAGCTTTTGCTTGGATAAATTAGGCCCTTAAATGGACCATGCTTTACCACTAAAGACTCCGTTATTGAGGCCTGTACCCTTTTCAAATTGGGATCATTCTTTCCGCTGTTTTCGATCTTCCGCTTTCTGGACATGAACATGTAATGCCCGGCAATGGCTATGGGCTTCACCATGGTCCAGACCAGATTATTGCGGGCAAGATTCTGGAGTACGGATTTAATTCCTTCTTTCATCGATCATAATTAGCGCTCGAAAATAAAGAAGTCCTTTCTCTTGACTGGATCATCGCTCGTGAATTATTCCTTCAATCTGTGGCACATGATCCACAATCCTCCGGGAACTTGTACAGCCCCTTTCCGCTGTTGAGTAGGTGCACCAGCTTATTGCACGCCAGTTATATTAATCCTATTTTTAATAGGACTATTGTCCCCTTTGGATCTTGGCTATGAAAATCTGGGAAAGACAACAGCTTCATGTGGGTTTAATTCTGGGGTTATTTTTTTGTTGTTCCGTGACCTCACCTTGCCAAGTGTTGATCAACGAAGCTATCGGATACGCAATTGATAAGGAGGAAAAGGAGAAGTATCATCTTTTAACATTTATCAGTACTGAGGAATTTGACTCGGCTATGTTCTATCCCGGCAGTGAATGGGATATCCAGATGATAGCCTGGTTGAGTTCAGGGGAAAAAATGGAAAGGTTGTTCAGTGAGGAACAATTTGAACAGATCCGAAAGGTCTCAAGCGCTTCCCAGGGTTACCTAAGCAGGAAGCAGGAACAGGGAGCTTCCAAACCGCCAAAGGAAGAATTCTATACGGGCTTGGTTCTTCTATGTGGGGTCGGTTATCCGGAAGGCCTTCAAGCGGATATCAGATACCCATTAAAACCTTTTCAGCTTGGAATAGGTATTGGGAACATGCCCTACGATCTTGCCGAGGGCTACTCGTTCCACTTTGAGCTGGTTTTTCATTTTGCTGGACAATCCAAATTCTCCTATTTGCAGCCCTGGTATACAAGGTTTGCAATATATTTCAATCAAGGTGAACACTCAGAGGAGGATTTCGAGCCTAACTTTTACCTTCTGAATTTTGGAAGAGAGTTTAACATAAGCAAGAGGTGGGGGTGGTCTATAGATGCCGGAATGAATGTCTACTCATTTGTATTTTTTGGTGCCTCGGGAAAGGTTTTTTTGAGGACGTTTTGACCCAAAAAAGGGTTCTCGGGGATGCCCTCCTTTGGAGCTATTCTCTCAATATTTTCTCCATCTTCTTTCCCCTTGCCAGCTCGTCAACCAGCTTATCCAGGTAGCGGATCTTTTGCATCAGCGGATCCTCGATCTCTTCAACCCTTACTCCACAAACAACCCCAGTGATCATTAAGACATTCGGATTCAACTTAGGGGCATCACGGAAAAACCCTTCGAAGTCGATCTTCTCATCCAGGACTTTCTGGATGCCCTGTTGATCATAACCTGTTAGCCACTGAATAACGGTATCAAGCTCTTCTTTGGTCTTGCCCTTCTTTTCAACCTTTGTGATATAATGAGGATAAACACTTGCGAATGTCATTCTGAAAACCCTTGTATTGTCCATTAGATATGCTTTTTCAGTACCATGTCAATGATACCTCGAATTTAGGAATCCCTGCTTTCTCAGAAAGTGTTCAGGTTGTCTGCAATCCTTTTCTTCAGATCTGATCCCACCCCGGCTAGCTTGGAATAATTCTCCCACGAAAGCACGATCGAATTGACCTGCTCAATGATCTGCGAACCCTTCTTTATGCTGTTTTCTCTCGCTATGGTCATAAGATCCTCTTTTTCAATTCCCAACCTTTTTCCATTTACACTCAGGGTCTGCCGGTCAACCCACTGGTTGTTTGGGTCAAACGAAAAGCATAGGTCATAGGCAGGAGCCAGCCTCCAACGATCATCCTTCTTCAAGATGAATGAGAAGTTTTTGGTGTGGTCATCATAGTTGGTTGACAGCACATTGAAAACCATTCTCCTGAACATTTGCTCTGCTTCCGGGTAGCTTAGCTTCAATTTTCGCATGGTCTGGAAAACCTGTTCATAGCTATATCCGTCCATATCATTGAAATCGTAGTGCTGCATTCCGCTCAAGGTCTGGATATGATGTTTTTGATTTTCCTCCCGGTCAAACCTTTGCGTCATGAAATGAGCTCTTCCATTTTCTTCCAAAAGCTGACTTGGCATCATCTCGATCCCGCAATCCCGGGCCATCAGATAGTAGGCATACTCCACCCGTCCCCAACCGAGGCTTTCTCCAAATTGCTCTCCACTAACCCCATCAAGCTTCAGAAGACAATTCAGGAACCCTTTTGGCACATTGCCCTGGCCGGAACGAACCTCTCCGTTGCTTTGGTTGTAAGCTATCACTGCTTTGGGGCGTGCTCCACCGGCGGATGTTCCGATCTTCAGAATGTCCATCATGCCCTTTTCTTCATCCTTGCTTAGGCTGGTTGAGAAGCTTTCCCTTTTGCTCAGGATCTTTTTGGCGAGCTCAACCAGGCTTTCAACCTCAATAGAAAAACTATTTGTTCCTGATTTGATCTGTGCAGGTTCAAACTCCATGGCGCCCATACCTCGCCTTCCGATGAAGCATAATTTCTCGACGGGGTTCATGCTTTCTTCAGGCCTTCCTTTTCCCGCCAACCAGGAGTTGATCAATCGGTTACCGTATTTATCCGGAAGGGCATCAGCCAATAATCCGGGGAGCCCCTTGAATGCATCCTCCGTTTCGTTTCGCCCCTTTCTGAGTTCCGGAAAGCTATAGATCCTTGAGCCTTGCTCTATTGGCATTTTGATTGGAGAGAGGTCCCAACCATTTTGGGTGAACACAGGGTCATATTGGAAAGACCCCAGCTGCCTCGATTCGTCCCATCGGACCGCACCCACGTATTCTCCCCAGATGAATACCTCCGCCAGGTCTACCATCCCAGATCCTCGCTGTCAGAGCTGGGTTTGGTATTTGGTCTGGCCCTTTTCCTTCCCTTCCTCTTGAGCTTGGCATACTCCAGAGGACTGATGTCCTCCGATACCTCAAAGTCATGCAGGGTATGCAAGCTATCCAAGGCACGCAAGATCTGGATCAGGCTAACAAGAGTGATCGATTCACCCTTTTCGATTTGATTGATGGTCCAACGATTCAAGCCGGCCATCTCCGCCAGTTGAGCTTGGGTTCTGTTCTGCTGCAAACGGATACCCCTGATATACGCACCCAATTGCCTTATAATGGCGGCATCTGACATTTCAGACCATTTTATGTTAGTAATTACCATCATTAATATTAATTATTGTACTTAATGTAAGTAAATCCCAACGAATATAGAGTTTATTTGGAAAAATTCGAAATAGATGTTGGTAAATACTATCAATAATGACAAAAAAGCAATTTAATGTTGGTATATGCCATCATATATAATCTAAAAAAGAAAACTTATATATAGAAAACCGAGGTCAAAAACTAATCCTCCAGCAATATTTCCCTGATTTTTTCGATCTGTTCATCTGAAATCCCCGCAGCTTGATAGTAACCCTCAAAAGAGCCATACTTATCCAGAATATGAGACCTGGTACCATCCACATATTCGGGTCTAAGAAAATAAAAGGCCTCAATGCTTTCCCTATTAAGTTCTTTGTTGATCACGGCTTCATTTTCTGCAGCAATGGAGACCAGTTGATCCACCCTCTTCGAGCTTCCTTCAAAACGATATTCATTTGAAAGCATATAATCTTCCCTGATGGTATTCCATTCTACCCCCATTGAGCTCAGAACAAGGGCTGCTGCCGTACCGGTCCTATGGACACCATGTGAGCAATGAAAAATTACGGGGTAGTTTTCAGGATCTGCCAAAATTTTGAATAGGCTGGTGTAAGAACCCATCCCGGTCTCCGGCAGTATCTTATGGATCCCATAATTGAAATCACTCGGAATCTTGCTGAAATCACCTGTCTTTCTGGCGAGGATCAGATCGTTGACCTCATCTCCCAGGCCTTCAATCGGCAGGGAAAAGGTATTTACACCTGCAGGTAAGATATCAGGTCCATGATCCTCAACTTCCGCGGGGGTAAGAAAACTGACAACCGTCTTGATCCCAAGCTCCCGCAATATGCCGGTATCCGAAGCTGTCAACTTGTGGAGAGAACCGGATCGGTATAAAAGGCCTGGTCTTATGTAATCATTTTCATCGGTCCGATAATTGCCCAGGTCGCGGAAATTTATTTCACCCTCAAGATCGATCTTTCTTGAAAATTCTTTGGAATCCCTTTCTCCACAGGAAAAA
>JANQSY010000031.1 GCA_028279065.1 Cytophagales bacterium | reverse complement strand
CCCTTTGCAAAACCTCCCTGGCTACGGGCCTTGCTTTTTCTGCCCCCTTTTTCAATTCTTTTTCTACTTCATTCGGATTTTCCATGTAGAAATTGAAACGTTCCCTTTCCTCTTTATACTTTTCCATCAACACGGATAAGAGCTCGTTCTTTGCATGCCCGTATCCATAGCCTCCCGCTAGAAGTTTTTCTCTCATAGATTTAACATCCGCATCGCTGGCAACCAGACTAAATATTTGGAAAACCAGATTTTTATCGGGGTCCTTTGGCTCCTCCAGGGGTGCACTATCAGTAACAATGGAGAAAACCTGTTTCTTCAACTCTTTCTCCGGGAGAAACACATCAATGAAGTTACTATAGGATTTGCTCATTTTTCTGCCATCAGTTCCTGGGACGGTCTGAACCTTCTTGTTGATGAATGCATCAGGGATCACAAATATCTCCTCTCCGTAGGCATGATTGAAAGCCTTTCCAATATCCCTGGTCATTTCCAGATGTTGTTTTTGGTCCTTACCGACAGGTACAATGTTGGCATCATACATTAGGATGTCACAGGCCATCAGAACTGGGTAGGTAAATAAACCCGCATTGACATCAGAAAGGTTGTTGGCCTTGTCCTTGAAGGAATGGGCATTAGCCAACATAGGATAGGGGGTAAAGCAACTCAGGATCCAGGTAAGCTCTGTCACTTCCGGGATATCGGATTGACGATAGAAAACAGATTTTTCAGTATCCAATCCGCATGCCAGCCAGGCAGCAGCTGTAGCATGGATATTTTCTTTTCGCGTCTGTGCAGATTTGATAGTGGTCAATGAATGCAGGTCTGCAATGAACAGGAAGGAGTCATTCCCGGGCTTTGAGGAAAGCTCAATGGCCGGTCTTATCCCTCCAAGAACATTGCCAAGATGTTGTCTTCCCGAGCTTTGAATACCTGTTAGAATTCGAGCCATATATCCTTAGTTTGTGCCGCAAAAGTAATTTACAACGCGACAATCTTATTGATTCTTTTCTCAAAAAAATTCAACCGATTGGGTCCAGGTTGCCGCACTCTGAAGTGTGACCCTTAACCAATTTCCTTTGTTTTAATGGTAGGGAATTTTGGTGGTGCTCAATAGTTCACGAAAAATCGGATTCCTGGCTGGAAGGTATCTACAAAAAAATCAAAATAACTCCTTGAGAAATCAAGGAGTTATTTTGGAGGCTTAAGAACCCCTATATCCCAAAATAGCTGCATTGGTCATCATGGATAGCCTTGAAGTCTACATGAATTCCATCGTCTTCATTTGAGTCTGTAAAGTCTGAAGAGGAATGAATTATTTCAAGACAGTCGAAATCATATGGCCGTGCGCCAAACAGGTATTTTATTCCATAGTTTAAATTATTGGTGTTAACTGATGTGAGTTTGGTTCCATTAAAGTACCATGTGTAGTTGCCTGAGCCGTCCCGCATACATGCAGCAGCCACAATCTCAGGATACATAGGAGCTGTCCAGCTTAAATCCCCATAGGAAAAACCTGATGATGTATTTCTATGCATCGGTTTATTATTGCTTTTCATCCCGAAAGCCAGGAAGGGCGTTGTGTCGCTCATCATATAACGATTTCCGGTCTCGTGAGTAAAAACGAACCAGGCGGCACACTCGTTGGTCATGATTGACGTGCCAATGTAAGGCGATTCCAATACCAGATTTGAATCTGCCTCTAGGCTTACGGTATCACTTCGTACACCGCAATGACCTGAGTTTGATCCGGAGCTTTGGACATCATCGATAAACTTTGGTTTTCTTCCCATCGATTCTTCAATATAATCGTTAGAAGAATCTGCTTGATTATACCACTTTGATAAAACCCCTTGTACGCCTCCTAACCATGAAGTCATGTCTGATATTTTGGGGTCTCCATTTGAGTCCCATTCCAGATCTTTGGTCAAATTGGATTTTTTGATTTCCATCGCATATGATGCACTGTTGTCCAATTGCCTTCCGGAGCATGCAATTTCGAAGTCCCAAGATGAATAGGTGTCTAAAAGATATTGAGCCATTGTATAAGGTTTTTGTGAAAAAAATGAATTTCCTTAAGTTATGAAAAAGTGATCACTGACGCAAAGCATTTTTGAGTCGCAGCTTTTGCTTGGCATTCCTCTCAACCGAATTTTTTGATTCTGGACAAACGCTCACACCCCATATCAACAAACTTTGTTGAAGTTTTAGCTTACCTATTGCCCGCTGCTCTTGACTTAGCACTTGCGGTTGCCTGATCACGCATTTTTAGATTCCGAAGAAGAGGTGCCAGAGAAGGCCAACAACTAAACTTGCCTAAAGTTTGGATGAGGCCGTGTCGGTAGGAGTTCTCAAGACATTAGTGGGATGCGTCTCCTGTCCTTGGAATGTGTATTAGAATTCGATTCATATATCCTTAGTTTTGCTCTGCAAAACAGCTCAATTGAGGTATGTGAGGCCTGGTTTTTGCATGGTAAAATTGGATTAGAAAGGAATATGAAAAAGAAATTCATTGTCGCATTAGTCTTTCCACTCTTCGGACTCTCATTGTTTTCCATAGCTCAGCCAAAATTGGAATTGGAAGCAACGACTCATGACTTTGGAAGGATAGAGGAAGCAAATGGACCTGTGAAGCACACCTTTAATTTTACCAATACGGGGTCCGAACCCCTGGTTATAGCAGGGGTGAAGGCCAGTTGTGGTTGTACCACTCCGTTTTGGACCAAAGAGCCAATTGCCCCCGGTGAAAGTGGAAAAATTGAAGCAAAATTCGACCCTAAGAACAGGCCTGGGGGATTTTCAAAGTCTCTCACCGTGACAAGCAACTCCCAGCCCAATATCACCATGCTTTACATTAAGGGGTATGTTGAGCCTCAACCCAAGTCTCCCGAAGAGACCTACACCAAGGTAATGGGAGGATTAAGGCTTAAATCCAACTACCTGAACATGGGAAAGATGACGGAGAACGACACAGCAGTGGTCAAGGATTTTAAGGTTTATAATGCTTCTGATACCATCATAACTTTTATGGATATGAAGGCCGTTCCGGGTTTTATGAATATATCAGTTTATCCCAACTCATTGAAGCTCAAAGAATTGGGTAAGATCACTGTCACCTATAACGCCAAGAAGAGAAATGACCTGGGTTTGCAAAATGACATGATCACTCTACTTACTGATGAGCATGGCAGCAAATCGATGAAATACCTGAATATCACAGGCCATATCATGGTTTATTTCCCTGAGATGACTGCGGAGGAAAAGGTCAAAGCGCCACAGATCATTTACGAAACCGAGAGCCATGATTTTGGGAACATTAAGCAAGGTGAAAAGAAGACCTATCAGTTTAAGTTCACCAATCAGGGTCATCAGGATCTTCAGTTGAGAAAGGTGAAAAGCACATGTGGTTGTACTGCAGCTCTTCCTGATCAGAAAACTGTCAAACCAGGAGAAGAGAGTTTTATTTCTGTCAGTTTTGATTCCAAGGGAAGAAAAGGAAAGCAGTACAAATACATTACTGTCTTTTCAAATGATCCCAGCCGCTCTGAAACCAGATTGGATATCAGGGCAAACGTTGTTCAGTGATCCTCTACTTAAATGCCTGGATCCCGGTGATCTCCTTACCCAGTATCAGAAGGTGAATGTCATGGGTTCCTTCATAAGTGAGCACTGATTCCAGATTCATCATGTGCCGCATGATTGAATACTCGCCAGTTATCCCCATTCCGCCAAGCATTTGCCTGGCCTCCCTACCAATCCTCAAAGCGATTTCCACGTTGTTCCGTTTGGCAAGCGAGATCTGGGATGTAGTAGCCTTGCCTTCGTTTTTCAATTGACCAAGGCGAAGATTTACCAACTGTGCCTTGGTGATCTCTGTGAGCATTTCAGCGAGCTTCTTTTGTTGCAATTGGAATGATGCAATGGGCTTGTCAAACTGTATCCTTTCCATTGCATACCTTCTGGCGGTATCATAGCAATCCATGGCTGCTCCTACAGCACCCCAGGCTATTCCAAATCTGGCATTGTCCAGACACATCATAGGGCCTTTTAGACCGTCAATTCCCGGAAGGAGATTTTCCTTAGGAACTTTTACATTGTCAAAGACCAATTCTCCGGTGGTGCTTGCCCTCAAAGACCATTTTCCGTGGGTCTCCGGAGTGGAAAATCCCTCCATTCCCCGTTCTACTATCAGTCCTCTGATCCTTCCATCGTCCCCTTTGGCCCAGACTACTGCTATGTCTGCAAAGGGTGAATTGGAGATCCACATTTTTGCACCATTCAACAGGAAATGATCCCCCTTGTCAGAGTAGTTAGTGACCATTCCACTGGGGTTGGAACCAAAATCGGGTTCTGTCAGCCCAAAGCAGCCCAGTAATTCCCCTGATGCAAGCTTGGGAAGGTATTTTTTCTTTTGTTCCTCAGAGCCAAAGGCATTGATAGGGAACATCACCAAAGAGCCCTGTACACTGGCCGTGGATCGCATTCCGGAATCACTTCTTTCGATCTCCTGCATGATCAGACCGTAAGAAATGTAATCCAACCCGCCTCCTCCATATTCCTCGGGAACAGTGGGGCCGAAGATCCCCATTTCACCAAATTTGGGGACCAGATGATATGGGAAAATGCATTTCTGGTTGCAATCTTCGATTATGGGACTGATCTCCTTTTTGACAAAGTCTCTTATCGAGTCCCTTATCATTAAATGCTCTGGTGTGAGGAGTTCATCGATTTGGTACAGATCAGGTGATTCAAAAGCATCAACCATGTTTTTTTTTGCTTCTATCTCTCCGATCCTATCATAGGGTACATGCATACGGTGCTCTATTCTTTAATTTTGCTGCAAAGGTAATTAAAGGCCTATTTGGAAGATCGGGACCTTTGAAATTTGTATGGAAATTTTACATCCAGGTAATCGCTTTTCGAACCGCCATACCTATTGGCTCGTTCAAACCATTGGAGTATTTCTTTGGATAACCCTTGAATAACAAATAATTGAGAATTAAATCCCTGGTTTTAATCACAGTGTGTCTTTGTGTTCTGAGCTTATCTGCTCAGGCCCAAAGGAAAAGGGTAGTGGTTCCCTATGATTCACTGGGGACTCCAATACAGCAGGAATATTTTGTTATTGACACAGGAAAGCAGGTTTTGGATGGCCCGTATAGGTCCTATTTCTTGAATGGCAACCTGAATACCGAGGGAGCATATGATCTGGGCAAACCCAACGGCACATGGAATTACTTTTACGAGAGTGGAAAGCTAAAAACAAGGACCTACTACGATAGCGTTCCCGGTCGGGAACTATGGGTCTATTATTTTGAGAATGGAAATATTCAAAGGGCAGGTCCTGTGGTTGAAAGAAGCAAAGAAGGAATCTGGAATTATTATTATGAATCCGGATCCAGAAAGGAATTTGGAAGGTACAAGGAAAACTTCAAAGACGGTACCTGGAAGTATTATTATGAAGATGGACACTTAAAGGCACAGGCAATTTTCAGTAGTGGTGAGGGATGGTATGAGGAATTTTTCCCCAATGGAAAAAGGAAAATGGAGGGTTGGATCAAAAACGGAAAAAGCGACAGTACCTGGAGATATTTTTACAAAACAGGTGAGTTATTAGCAACGGGAAATGAGGTCGAGGGGAAAAAAGATGGGGCCTGGTCATACTTCTACAAGGATGGCAGCCTGAAGTCTGAAGGGGACTATACCCTTGGGCTCAGAACTGGGCCCTGGAAACATTATTATGAAGGAGGGAATATTCAAAGTGAGGGCGTCATGGAAAATGACCAGGAACAAGGTTATTGGAAGATGTATTATGAGGACGGCTCAACGTTGGGAGAGGGAGAATTTGAGCAAGGATCAGGAAAGTATCGGGAGTACTTTCCAAACGGAAAGATCAAGATCGAGGGTGCAAAGGAAAAAGGCCAGAATATCGGTACATGGTATTACTACTACGAAGATGGAACCTTGGAGGGCAAGGCTAGTTTTCAAAACGGGGATGGGGATTACATCGGTTATTATGCTGATGGAAGCAAGAAAATGGAAGGGAAATTGAGAAATGGAGAGAAGGTCGGAGTGTGGAAACTATTCAATGCTGACGGGACACTGGCAGGGACCTTTGAAAAGATCGATGAAAGTGAAGAACCGATCTATGAACCGCCAAAAGAGGAAAAGGTTCCGGAAGAAAAGGAATTGGCCATTTACAATCCTCCAAAATCAAAACACAAGTTCAAGACCAAGAAGGGTTGGAGGTATTTCACTCCAAGAATGAACGAGTACCGCAGCTTTATTGTGAGCATGAACCCTGTTGCTCCGTTTTTCGGCTCACTTCCCCTTTCCCTTGAGTATTATTACCAGGAAAGATTGGGTTACGAATTATTCCTGATATTCCTTCGAGACCCATTCTTCTCCTCTAAAGATGCTGTTCCGGAGTATAAGACCTACAATCGGGGAGTGGCACTGGCTATCAGGCAAAAAATGTACTTTGACCAAAACCTCTATGGTCTGCTATACTTCGGGCATGAATTGAGGTACACCCTGAACAATTATTTTATAAACGTTAGCGAGGAGGAAAACATAGGTTTTACCCCCACAATTGAACAAAACCTTATCGAGTATAGTATCATAATTGGGGATAGGGTAATGCAAAGCACGGCTAACAGGGGGTTCACTCTTGATATCTGGGCAGGGATAGGAATAGGGTTGAGGTTCAGTGAAGATAATTGGGAGGACAACCAACGGTTGGATGACCTGTTCAGCGATGTGAATACCAGTACCATTTCGGTTCCTTTGAGAATTGGTGTCACCGTTGGATATGTCTTTAAGTATAACCCCTCGCCCCTTTATCAAACCAAATGAGTTCAGACAAAAAAGTTTTGGTGCTGGGTGCTTCCAAGCATAGCTACAGATACTCCTACCTGGCCACAATGAGATTGCTTGAAAATGGTTATCCGGTACATCTATTGGGGACAACTGGCGGGGAAATTATGGAAAGGCCGATCATAAAGGATTTTCCACTGGAAAATTCCATTCATACCGTCACCATGTACCTTTCCCGGAGAAACCAAAGAGAGTATGAAGATCGTCTGCTTGAACTTGGCCCTAAGCGCATCATATTTAATCCGGGAGCAGAGAATTTTGGTCTTTCGGAAAGGGCTGAAAAATCAGGAATTGAGGTCCTTGACGCTTGTACACTGGTTATGCTGGCGGCGGGAACATTTTAAGCCAAATATCTTTACCGAATTCAAGCTAAAAGATCCCGAAAAGGGGTAAAAAATCGTATTTTTGCACCAAAAAAATATAAGTGAGTCAAAAGCAGCAAAAGGATTACTCAGCGAGTAATATTCAGGTCCTTGAAGGGCTGGAAGCGGTAAGGAAAAGACCCGCGATGTACATAGGTGATGTAAGCATAAAGGGGCTTCATCACCTGATCTGGGAAGTAGTTGATAATTCCATTGATGAAGCGCTGGCAGGGCACTGTAATAACATCGAGGTTACTGTTCATACCGATGGTTCTGTTTCGGTTTCGGATGATGGCCGTGGTATCCCCACAGAACCTCATCCAAAAGAAAAAAAGTCTGCTTTAGAGGTTGTAATGACCGTACTCCATGCCGGTGGAAAATTCGACAAGGATTCATATAAGGTTTCGGGTGGATTGCATGGAGTTGGTGTCTCCTGTGTCAATGCCCTTTCCGAACAGCTGTCGGCAACCATTCATAGGAATGGAAAGGTCTTTTATCAGGAGTATTCCAAAGGGGTTCCAAAGGGTGACGTAAAGGAAACAGGTACCACCAAGAAGACCGGGACCATAGTCCGCTTCAAACCCGATTCTGGTATTTTCATCACTACAGAATATAAGTATGAAACCATTGCAACCAGGTTGAGAGAGCTGGCCTTTCTCAACAAGGGTATCAGGATCATCTTATCGGATGAAAGGGAATTGGATGACAAAGGAGATGCAATCTCCGAGGAGTTCTATTCCGAAGGTGGATTGAAGGAGTTTGTTCAGTATGTGGACTCCTCCAGAGAAAAGCTTATAGAGGATCCCATCGTGGTCGAGGGGGAGAAGGATGGAGTGCCTGTTGAGGTGGCTTTGCAATACAACACCTCCTTTAACGAGCATGTTTTTTCCTACGTGAATAACATTAATACCATTGAAGGTGGGACCCACGTTACAGGATTCAGAAGGGCTCTGACCAGAACCCTGAAGAACTATGCCGATAAGTCCGGAATGCTTGATAAGGTGAAGTTTGAGATCAGCGGGGATGATTTTCGTGAGGGATTAACCGCTGTGATTTCTGTTAAGGTGGCAGAGCCACAGTTCGAAGGCCAGACCAAGACCAAACTTGGTAATTCTGAAGTTGCTGGTGCTGTGGAGAACACTTTGGGACAAGCCTTATACGAGTTCCTTGAAGAGAATCCAAAATCTGCGAAGACAATAATCCAGAAGGTGGTATTGGCTGCCCAGGCAAGGCATGCTGCCAGGAAAGCCAGGGAGATGGTCCAGAGAAAGAATGTAATGGGGGGCTCTGGATTGCCCGGAAAACTGGCTGATTGCTCGGAGAAGGATCCTGCGCTTTGTGAATTATATCTTGTTGAGGGAGATTCTGCAGGGGGCTCCGCAAAGCAAGGTCGTAACAGGGCTTTTCAAGCCATACTGCCTTTGAGGGGAAAGATCCTGAATGTGGAAAAAGCCCAGGAGCACAAGATCTATGACAATGAGGAGATCAAGAACATGATCACCGCTTTGGGTGTTAGCTTTGGTACAGAAGAGGATGAAAAGGCTTTGAACCTTGAAAAACTTCGATACCATAAGATCATAATCATGACCGATGCAGATATAGACGGTAGCCATATCCGGACTCTGATCCTGACCTTCTTCTTCCGATATATGTTTGACCTGATAGAAAGGGGATACGTTTATATTGCTCAACCCCCACTTTACCAGATCAAGAAGGGGAAAGACATTAGGTATTGCTGGACTGAGGGTGAACGGGAACAGCTGGTCAAGGAGATGGCCGGAAATGGAAAGGAAGATTCGGTCAACGTTCAGCGCTACAAGGGTCTCGGAGAAATGAACCCCGAGCAGCTTTGGGAAACGACCATGGATCCTGAACAAAGATCCCTTAAACAGGTCTCAATCGAATCTGCTGCGGAAGCCGATCACCTTTTCTCAATGCTTATGGGTGATGATGTGGCCCCAAGGAGGGAGTTCATAGAGAAGAACGCCAAGTATGCCAACCTTGATGTTTGATCCCCTTTATGGCAGTTAGCGCAGAGAAGCAAAAAACAAAACAAATAGACCAAAGCCAGCTGATCAGCAGGGATCTTAGCTGGTTAAAATTCAATTATCGCGTCCTTGATCAGGCCAGAGCTTCCAAAAGGAATGTATTTGAGAAACTGAAGTTCCTGGCGATCACCGCTTCCAATCTTGATGAGTTCTTCATGATCAGGATCGGAAGTCTCTACAACTATATCGATTACAACAAAAAGAGGATAGACTTCAGTGGATTGAGGGAAAGTCCATTTCGAAAGTTATTGTTGGAAGAGGCCAGGAAATTCGTTTATGATCAGACCTATTGCTTTGAGACTGAGACCAGGACCAAATTCGAAGAGCATGGTTTCAGTGTTGAAAAGCTTGAGGATCTTGATTTTGGAGAGAAAGCTTTGGCAGAGGAATATTTTATCAAAACGGTATTCCCCATGCTAACCCCCATGGTATTTGACAACTACCATTCCTTTCCTGTATTGATGAATCAGATCCTGATCTTTGCTGTAGTCACCAAGACCTCGATAAGATCAGAACACCCCGAGAAGATCTCCTTTATTCAAATCCCAAAGAACATTCCGAGGTTCTTTGAGATCCAACGGGAGAATCATATGGTTTTCGTCCCCATTGAGGAAGTTATTCGAGCGAACGTGGACAAGCTTTACAGAAATGTGACCATTGACTCTATCGACCTGATGAGGATCACCAGAAATGGAGATTTCACCTTGGAAGAAAGTGATGATATGGAGATGGACTTCATCCAGGAACTCCAGCATAAGCTTAAGACAAGGAAGACGGGGAGAGTCGTAAGGTTGGAGATAGAGGATGGTGCTTCTGAAAGCGTAAAAAAGGGTTTGATGAGGCGATGGGACATCGATGAGGATAACGTCTTCGAATGTGCAACGCTGATCGATTTTACGGGTTTATGGCAGATCGTTGGGCATCCCGAATTCAAGGAACAAAACCCTTCTCCAATTGCTCCCGTTCCTCCGCATTCGCTTGCGGTCAGGACCAATATTGAGGAGGAAGATATTTTTCAACTGATAAAAGAAGGAGACATCCTTCTCCATCATCCATACAATAGCATATTCCCGGTAATTGATCTGTTGGAAAAGGCCGCTGATGATCCGGATGTTTTGGCCATCAAGATCACCATTTACAGGCTGGCAAAAGCATCAAGGATTTCCCAGGCCCTTCTGAAGGCAGCTGAAAACGGAAAGCACGTTTCTGTCCTTTTTGAGCTCAAAGCCCGCTTTGATGAGGAAAATAACCTTAATGAGGCCAAGAAATTAGAAAAATCCGGGGTATTTGTGATCTATGGGATGAGTGAGGTTAAAACCCATACCAAGCTATTACTGGTTGTAAGAAAAGAAGGGGATTCCGTATCTCGATATGTACACATGGGTTCAGGGAATTACAACGAGACCACGGCCAAACTGTATACCGACATTGGTATCCTTACCAATGATGATGATTATGCCAGAGATGTTTCTGAATTTTTCAATGTGATCACCGGTCATTCTGAACCTGAGAAATATCAGTATCTGATCACTGCACCGAAAGACCTAAGAGACAATTTGATCGGTTGGATTGAACGTGAGAAAGAGAACGCAGAACAGGGTCTATCCTCAGGGATTTGTATCAAGATCAATTCCTTACAGGATAAGAAGATCATTGCCAAGCTATATGAGGCTTCACAGGCAGGAGTTCCTATTAAGCTGATAATCAGAGGTATATGTTGCCTAAGACCTGGCAGGAAGGGTCTTAGTGAGAACATTATCGTCAAATCGATAGTAGGTGATCTGCTTGAGCATAGCAGGATCTATTATTTCCATAATAACGGTGACCCTACAGTTTTGGGCGGAAGTGCAGATGTTATGGTCAGAAGTTTTGACAGAAGGGTCGAATCGCTATTCATTTTGAAGGACCCATCAATCAAGCAACAGCTGATCAATATCCTGACCTTCAATCTAAACGACAATATGAATTCATATTTGATGGAGGAGGATGGGACCTATTCCAGGGTTGAGCCAATTGAGGGGCTGGAATTCGATATCCATAAGGAGTTCTTTAAGGAGAACGGAGCTTCCCTGGTCCAGGCCAAGCTATTTTAGCTTTGACCCCTTGATATATCGGTCCACAAGGGTCCAGATCATTCCATCTTTTAGGCCTACTCTCGGAACCAGAATCCCGGTTGAGTTCGACCACTCCATTATAGAGGTAAAGATCCGCCCCGCCGGAACGATCACATCAGCACGGTCAGGATTCATCATCATCTTGAAGATCCGGTCTTCCATGGATGTGGCTTCAATCAGGTTCAATGTTTTTTTAAGCTTTTTGAAGGAAATGACTGTGCCCTTGGTTTGCGTAATTATATCGGAAAGCTTATTGATGTTTCCTCCGGTCCCCAGTGCTAGGGGGGCATCCATTTTCTTAGTATTCCTTCGCACCCATTTTTCCAATTTTTCCCATTCTTCAGGGGCTTCTGTCCCTTCCAGGTTCCTTACTGTTCCTATTCTGAAGGAACTGGAATTTGTTTTGCCACTTTTCAGGTAAACCGTGATCTCCGTACTACCTCCCCCAACATCGATATGCACAACCTCTTCATTTTCTTTAAAGAACTGTCGTACGGCCCTATTGATCAGCCAGGCTTCTTCTTCACCGGTAATGATCTTTACATCCAGATCAAGTTTTTTTGAAATCCTCATGGCGATCTCTTCACCATTTTCTGCCTCTCTCAATGCAGAGGTGGCACAGATGAAATAATGTTCTATTTCAAAAAGGTCAAAGAAGATCTTAAACGATTCAAACAGTTTGAGCAGTTTGATCTCAGTTTCCATGCTGATCTTGCCCGATGTAAACACATCATGACCAAGTCTTAGGGGAAACCGGATGAATTCAAGTTTTTTCAACCTGATCTCGCCATCCACTATAAATACATTTTCAACCTGAAAACGGATTGCGTTTGACCCTATATCGATGGCTCCCAGTTTCATTCTTAATGGTGGGGGCAAATAAATAAATTATTTCCACCCTGAATTGATTTACAGGAGCAGAATATTCCACAAATCCTTTTTGTAACAATTTCTTTTTGTATTTCTTTGCATTGCTTATCGCGAAAGGCTGAGGGATTGGGCCCGTTGAAGCCTTAGCAACCCGTCAAGGGCGGGTGCTAATTCCCACCTCTAAGGAGGAAAGATGAGACCAACTTGTCGTATCCCCACAGACTTTCTCGGTAGCATAAAATCAAATAAAATGGAAAAGATCAAAGAGATACTTTCTGAAAGGATACTTGTGCTTGATGGAGCTATGGGCACCATGATCCAGAGGAAAAAGTTAGATGATAAGGACTACCATGGTGAAAGATTCAAGGACCATTCTACCCCATTGAAGGGCAACAATGACCTGTTATGTTTGACCAGGCCCGATGTGATCCTTGACATCCACCGCGAATACCTTGAAGCTGGTGCTGATATCATTGAAACCAATACGTTTACATCTACATCGATCGCTCAGGAAGACTACAACCTTCAGGATATTGTTTATGAGCTTAATGTAGAAGCCGCAAAACTTGCAAGACAGGCAGCTGATGAATATAGCTCCAAGGACCCTTCGAAACCAAGATTTGTAGCCGGCTCCATCGGACCTACCAATCGTTCAGCCTCTCTTTCTCCGGATGTACAAGATCCTGGGTTTAGGAATATTACGTTTGACCAATTAAGGGACGCCTATTTCGAACAATCAAAGGCTTTGATGGAGGGTGGATCGGATATTCTATTGGTGGAGACAATTTTTGATACTCTTAATGCTAAAGCCGCATTGTTTGCGATCCAGGACCTTGAAGAGGAGTTGGGAAAAACGATCCCCGTAATGGTGTCCGGAACCATAGTAGATGCAAGCGGAAGAACCCTTTCCGGCCAGACTGTTGAAGCGTTTCTTGTTAGTGTTTCTCACGTGGATCTTATGAGCATCGGTTTGAATTGCTCATTGGGGGCCAAAGAACTGCGGCCTTATCTTCAGACCCTCGCTAAGGAAGCGCCATTTCAGGTCTCAGTTCATCCCAATGCCGGTCTTCCAAATGAATTTGGGGAGTATGATCAATCCCCGGATCAGATGGGTATTGAAATTGAAAAGTTTCTGGATGAAGGATTGGTCAATATTATAGGTGGATGCTGCGGGACGACCCCTGCACATATCAAAGTGCTTGTTGAACTTGCCAAAAAATACCAACCCAGGGAGGCAGGAGAAGTAGTGTATTAGGATGGCAGAAACGAACGGGGAATTTATTCTAAAGCTAAGTGGGCTTGAGCCTCTTGCGGTAACGAGGGCAAGCAACTTTATCAATGTAGGGGAAAGGACCAATGTTACCGGTTCAAGAAGATTTCTCCGCCTTATCAAGGAGGAAGAGTATGAAGAAGCCCTTGAGGTTGCGCTGGAACAAGTAAAGGGAGGTGCTCAGGTTCTGGATGTAAACATGGATGAGGGGATGATAGATGGGGTTTATGCAATGACAAAGTTCCTGAACCTTGTGGCTTCCGAGCCTGATATATCCAGGATTCCGATCATGATCGACTCCTCAAAATGGGAGATCCTTGAAGCAGGATTAAAGGTGGTCCAGGGGAAATCCATAGTAAATTCCATAAGCCTTAAGGAAGGGGAAGACGTATTCTTTCGCCAGGCGAGAACCATAAAGAAATATGGTGCCGCGGTGATTGTCATGGCCTTCGATGAAAAGGGTCAAGCCGATAACTTCGAAAGGAGGATAGAGATCTGTGAAAGGGCGTACAGGCTATTGGAACAAATAGGATTCCCATTGTCCGACATCATTTTCGATCCCAATATCTTCCCTGTTGGAACTGGAATGGAAGAACATCGCAGGAACGCCATAGACTTTTTCCGGGCAACTAAATGGATCAAGGAAAATCTTCCAGGAGTGAAGGTAAGCGGAGGCGTGAGCAATGTTTCTTTTTCGTTCCGCGGAAACCAGAAAGTGCGGGAAGCCATGCACTCCGCATTCCTTTTTCATGGTATCCAGGCGGGTATGGATATGGGGATAGTTAATCCAAGTTTGCTGGAGGTTTATGACGAGATCCCGGAGGAATTGCTTGAAAAGGTTGAGGATGTGCTCCTGGACAGAAAGGATAATGCCACGGAAGAACTGTTGGACTACGCCGATAAATTCAAAGGGAACATTGATAAAAAGGCAGAAGAGGAAGTCTGGAAATCGCTTCCTGTGGAGAAAAGACTTGAACATGCCCTGGTTAAGGGGATAAATGAGGACATAGAAAAAGATGTTTTCGAAGCTCTGGAAGTGGTGGGGTCACCTCTGAAGGTCATTGAAGGCCCATTGATGGATGGAATGAACGTGGTGGGAGATCTCTTTGGCTCTGGAAAAATGTTTCTTCCCCAGGTAGTAAAATCCGCCAGGGTCATGAAGCAGGCTGTTGGGTTTTTGACTCCCTTATTGGAAGAGGAGAAAGAAAGCAACGAGGGCCCCTCCATGGCTAGGGTCGTTTTAGCCACTGTAAAAGGGGATGTTCATGATATAGGAAAAAACATCGTTGGTGTGGTACTGGCCTGCAATAATTTTGAGGTGATCGATCTTGGTGTGATGGTTCCTGCTGACAAGATCCTTGACGCAGTGGAAGAACATCAGGCTGCAATTCTTGGGCTTAGTGGTTTGATCACACCTTCCCTGGATGAAATGGTCCATGTAGCCAGGGAAATGGAAAAGAAAGGAATGGAACTTCCCTTATTGATAGGGGGTGCAACCACCTCCAGGATCCACACTGCGGTCAAGATCGATCCGGAATACAGTGGATCGGTAATACATGTGTTGGATGCATCAAGGTCCGTTACCGTATCCGGATCCCTGATCCAAAAGGAGGCATCTGAAGGTTTTGTGAAAAAACATAAATCTGAGTATGAAGACCTGAGGAATAGCCATGCCTTGAGGCAATCTGAAAAGAGTTTTATTTCTTTCAATGATGCTCAGCAAAACAGATGGACCACTGACTGGATGGAATTTGAGCCTTTCCCACCAAAAATGACCGGAGTGCAAAGAATTTCGGACCAGGACCTGAGTGAGTTGAGAAAATTCATTGATTGGACCCCCTTCTTTCAGACCTGGATGCTTAAGGGAAAATACCCCAAGATCCTTGAAGACAGCTCCGTAGGGAGTGAAGCAAAGAAGCTATTTGAGGACGCGAATAAGATGTTGGATTGGATCATTGAGGATGGAAAACTAAAGGCTCATGGAGTCTTCGGCATCTTCCGGGCTAATTCAGAACAGGATGATGTTACCCTTGAATTGAATGGAAAAACAGGAACCCTCAGTTTTCTAAGGCAGCAAGGCAAAAAAGGTCCGGGCATTCCCAATCTTTCGCTTGCTGATTTTGTGGCTCCAAAGGATTCCGGAAAACAAGATCATATGGGCGCATTCGCTGTAAGTACCGGGGATGGCATTAAAGATCTTGTAGCATATTTTGAAGAACAGAACGATGATTATAATGTGATCATGGTTAAGGCTCTGGCGGACCGCCTTGCAGAAGCATTTGCCGAATACTTACACTTTAGGGTTCGGAAAGAATTCTGGGGTTATGCCCCTGACGAACAATTCTCTAACGAGGAACTGATCCGGGAGAAATATTCCGGTATTAGGCCTGCCCCAGGATATCCTGCCTGCCCTGATCACACCGAAAAGATCAAACTTTTTGAACTCCTTGATGCTGCCGAAGCTACGGGGATAAAACTAACAGAATCTTTAGCCATGGATCCCCCTCCATCGGTTTGTGGATGGTATTTTGCCCATCCTGATTCCAAATATTTTGGCTTGGGAAAGATTGCCGAAGACCAGGTCAAGGACTATTCCAAGAGGAAATCCGAACCCATTCAAGAAATGGAAAAATGGCTAAAACCAGTATTGAATTACGATCCTGATCTATAATGAAAGTTACAGAACACCTAGATAAAGCTAACCAAACCCTGATTTCATTTGAGATCCTTCCTCCTCTAAAGGGGCAGGGAGTGCAATCGATCTTTGATGCGATCGATCCATTGATGGAATTCAATCCTCCCTTTATTGATGTCACCTACCACCGGGAGGAATTTGTTTATAAGAACAAAAGCGGTGGTCTCCTTGAAAAACAGATTGTCAGGAAAAGGCCGGGAACAGTTGGAATTTGTGCGGCCATTATGAATAAGTATCAGGTGGATGCGGTTCCTCACATAATATGTGGGGGGTTTTCAAGGGAAGAAACTGAGAACGCCTTGATCGATCTCGATTTCCTTGGGATCGATAACGTACTCTTGCTTAGAGGAGATCCGATCAAATCCGAAGGTATTTTTATTCCTGAGAAGAATGGCCATGTTTATGCCATAGATCTGCTGAAGCAGGTAACCAATATGAACAACGGTGTTTTTTTGGATGAAGAACTCCCTAGCACGGTCAAGACAAACTTTTGCATTGGAGTTGCAGGGTATCCCGAGAAACACTTCGAAGCTCCAAACTTTAAAATGGACCTAAACCACCTAAAGAATAAGGTTGAAAGTGGTGCTGAGTACATAGTAACTCAGATGTTCTTTGATAACAGCAAGTATTTTGAATTTGTAAAAAGATGCAGGGAAATAGGAATTGAGGTTCCCATTATTCCGGGGCTAAAACCAATTACCTCTCTCAAGCAAATAACCTCTATTCCCAGAACTTTCCATGTTGACCTTCCTGATGATCTGGTAGATAACCTTTCGGCTTGTAAGACCAATGAAGATGCGAAACAGGCTGGGATCGAGTGGGCTATTCATCAATCCAAAGAACTGATCAATGCGAATGTGCCCTGTCTGCATTTTTACACGATGAGTCGTTCTGGGCCGGTTAAGAAAATTGTTGAAAACCTGTTTTAATGGACAAGATCAAGATCATTGAATGCCCCAGGGATGCCATGCAGGGAATGGAGCAATGGATCCCTACTGAAACCAAACTCAATTACCTCAAACAGCTTCTTAGGGTAGGATTTGATACCATTGACTTCGGGAGTTTTGTTTCACCAAAAGCCATTCCCCAATTAAAAGATACAGGGGAGATCATTGAAAGAATTGGTCCGGAAGTAAAGGGTAAGAATCAACTTCTTGCCATTATAGCTAACCTAAGAGGGGCTGAGGATGCTAAGAGATTTGAACAAATTGATTTCCTGGGCTTCCCTTTGAGCCTTTCGGAAACATTCCAACAGAGAAACACCAATAAATCCGTAACCGAGGCATTTGAAGTCGTGAAAAGTGTCCAGGATCTCATCAAGGTTCAGGAAGTTCAACAGGTGGTATACCTTTCGATGGGTTTTGGAAATCCTTACGGTGATCCATGGGATGAGGAATATATTTTTGATTTTGTAGATCAGCTAAAAGGAATGGGTGTGAGGATCATCTCTTTGGCAGATACGATCGGCGTATCGGACCCTGAAAGGATCAATTTCATTTTTTCCAAGGTAATTCCCGAGTATCCGGAAATCGAATTTGGAGCCCATCTCCATTCAAGACCTGAATCAGCGTTTGAAAAGCTAGAAGCAGCCTGGGAAGCCGGATGCCGCCGTTTTGATGGTGCAATCCGAGGCTTTGGTGGTTGCCCGATGGCTGAAGATGACCTAGTTGGAAATATTGACAGCTCCCAGATCATCAGACTCGGAAAAGAAAAAAATGCTTTACCCTCTGGTTTTGACCATGCGGAATTTGAAAGATCCGTGATCATGTCTGCTGAGGTTTTTCCTAAATAGCCGCTCAATACTTCTCATATTATTTCTTTGTTAAGGTTCCTTTATGTAAAGGTCAATCCTTTATATAAAGATCTGTAAGTCAATTCTTTATACTCCTGTCTATCCCAGCTGATACCTGCTGCAAAAAAAGTTGATGGTCGTCATAATGGCCTAATCCTTGGCCATTGAAATTTATTTGGAATTCAACAAAAATGGGTCAATACAAGTACTCCTTCTGGTTCCTTTTCATGGCCTTCCTGATCAATGCCTGTTATAAGGATGATGTCCATCCCGGGAGGCCTGTAAATTGTGATTGGATCCAAGCTCCTTCCATTGACTCCCTGACCCATCCATCAAAAGACCTTAGCAATGGTGCGATATATCTGAGTCCAGAAGAAGGAATTATGTTCAGTTTGAATGATACCCTTTATCAGGAACTGAACCTATTTACAGGTCTATTGGAGGGGGAGTACATTATTTTTAAAAAGGACCAGAGAGGATGTGTGAGCCAAACTGGCATCTCTTTAAACGGTCAACCTTCTATAGAATGGATAAGCCCATCAGTCGGAGATTCGGTTTCGATCCCAATTGTTATTGAATTTCAAACATGGAATTGGAAGAATGGGACAGAGCAAAAGGAGATCCGACTCTTTAGAAATGACACCCTGGTTGGAGTGAAGTCTAATGGTGCTGACACTCTTCAAATCTTGAATGCCAGGCCCGGCTATTCGGAATGGAGGCTTTCCTTATGGGATGGGCTATTAAATAGTCTTGTTTCTGAATCCAGAAGAAGCTTCTTTGTTAGTCAGTACCTTTTTGAACTATTGGTCATTGGAGGGGATGGTAGTGGCATTTATGCGCCGGGCGAAAGGGTTAATATAAAGGCCAAAAACCCAAAACTGGGACTTGAGTTTTTTAACTGGAATGGGGATACAGCCTATCTGGATGATCCATTCTCCAATCAGACGTCCTTGATAATGCCTTCTCAGGAATTGACCATGGAATCCCACTATGGAATTATCGATACTATATCATATTCTGCTCAGGTCCAACCAATTATCCAATTAAACTGCGCAAAAAGCAGCTGTCATGTCCCAGGCACTCCAAATACCGATTTAACCGATTTCCTGGTTGTTCAGACTTGGGCTGAAGAGATTAAGTCCTTGGTCAGTTTTGGAACCATGCCGCCACCCCCTGATATCCTGACTCAGGGAGAAATCGACCTCATTGTCAAATGGGTTAATCAGGGAGCATTGAATAATTAACAATGGAGTGGGTCTTTCAGGTGATCAGTATTTCATTTATTGTCTGGTGCTTCCACAATGTAGAGCTTCAAAAGGAAAATAGCTTTCTTGGTGAACCCACCTTTCAAGCTGATATTCTTCCAATTTTCGAAAATTCCTGTTCAATTGAAGATTGCCATGATGGTATCCAGCCACCTGATCTTCGGACCTATGTCAAGATCTACAGAAATACCAATGCCATAGTTCTCAGACTTAATGATGAACTCTACCCCATGCCTCCCAGGGATGTGCCTGATATCCGTTACCTGGAACCAGGTGAAAAAGAAATGATCATCAAATGGATCCAGAATGGTGCGCCCTATAACTGAGGTATTGCTAGCTGTCATTTGTTTGTTGACTTTCTCTTGTTCAAGGAATCTCGAAGACCTGATTCAGGAGAAAGACCTCCAAGATAGCCTTCAAAACCGAATACCATCTATTGAGATCCTTTCTCCGGGAGTGTTGGAAGAGGTATTTAGTCCTGTCTTTCTCAGATATGAGATCAAAAACTGGGAATTGGAGGTTGGAGGAAGACATGTTCAGATATTCGTAAACGGGGAAAACCGTTCCTTGACCTATCATCACTCTCAGGTCTTTATCCATCTGGACACCGGCCATCATCGGCTTTCTCTTGTCTTGGCTCATCCGGATTTTTCTCTTACCACTGTGTCGGATAGCCTGAGAGTCGATGTCATCCCATTGCCCGACAGCATCCATATTTTGAACGTCATTCATGGTACTGGATCTGGTTTTTATCCTCAGGGAGTATTGGTTGAGATCTCGGCAAATGAAATAGAGTTCAGGAAGTTCAGAATATGGACCAGCCCAAATGGATTCATCACTGACCCACATAGTCCGCTTACCTTTTTTGAGATGCCAGACCGGGATGCTTCGGTTACGGCGATCTTCGATACCATTTTCATAGACTATGAGCAGGAGATCAAACCGATATTCGAAGCGGAATGCTATTCCTGCCATTCAGGTCTCAGCCCCCCTGATCTTTCTACCTGTGAAGCCATAAAGGCCAATTCCAACATTATCCTTGATCGGCTTGAGTCATCGGTAAATGGCATGCCTCCGAACGGCCCTCTCCCTAAGAGCCAGATCGATCTGATCAAAGAATGGATTGACCAGGATCCAAAATGCAATTAAGAATGAAGCCATACATCATAGTTTTAGTTCCTTTCCTTTTTCTGTCAAACTCAGTTGCACAGGAGCAAAAAAGCAAGAGATCTTCCCGCCCTGTGAAATACACCTTTCGGGATCCAAGATCATACTTCAATCATACCATTTATAGCATACCCAAAAAGAATCTTAATTTCCATATCGGTCATCGTTTCGGGCCTATTAGCGGAGGATATGGGACATTCTTTGGAATGGATGACTATGCTAATACACAGATCGCGCTTGATTATGGAATCACAGAGAAACTCACCGTGGGCATAAGCAGGATCCGCTATCACAGGATCCATGATATTTATGTTAAATATTTGATTGCTAGACAGCTAAAGCAAGGATTTCCACTCAGTCTTTCCGCCATGGCTTACCTGGGATTAGATGGATATGAATATAGTTCTCCGGCAAGCGAGGTTATTGAAACCAGGGATAGAATCAACTACCTTCTTCAGTTTATGGTTGCAAGAAAGTTTGGAAGAATCTTTAGCCTACAGGTGGCCCCACAGTACATACATCGAAACCTGGTAGAAAGCCGGAATGAAAGCAATGATGCCATTTCCCTTAATTCGATCTTCAGAGTTCATAGTTGGGGTATCACCTCTTTCCAGTTGGAATACCATGTGGAGTTCTCAGATTACCTTGAGAACAACCAGATCCTTTCTGTGGGGATGAATTTTGAGACCTCTAAGCACAATTTTGCTTTCTTCTTTTCAAATGCCTCAGTTATGGACCTTACCGCTATCATGGCGGATTCTGAGATCCAACCCATTGCCTGGGAGAATATACTATTCGCTTTTAATATCAGCCGAAGGTTCAGCCTGGAAAGGAAAAAACCGCCCCTAAACCCTTGATTTATTTTCCATTAGTTTTTTGCACCTGCCTATCTCCATTTTGTACTTTTTCTCTTTCTCACCGGGTAGGTGATCCTTGTACTTATGATAATAGACCTTAAGGTTATTAAGCTTTGCATCGGCCACTTCAAGATCTCCCTGTTCCAGGTAAGATTCCAATAAGGCCAGATTGACATCGAAATACATATTATCTTGCTGATAGATCATGACCTGGTTTAGGGTTTCAATGGCCTTCTCGAATTTCTTTTCCCTTTTCAACAATATTCCCTCTATGGCTATCAGGTCGTTTTCGGGATCTTCTTTCGCCCTGTTTTTCAGTCTCTGAAACTCCTTTCTGGCCTTTTTGGGCTCATCCTCCAGGGATTCCACGATGAATCGGAACAGCACTCCAGGGCTCAGGCTGTCCTTGAGATCCACCAACTCCTCAAAGTATGAGGTTTTCTTACTTGCAGGAATTTTTCCTGAGGTCACAAAGCATACCAGTAGATTGTTCTTCACCGGAATGCTCTCTTCATCATATTTGGAGTAAAAGATCCTTTCCGCGGCCTTAAGGTATTCTTCCGGCTTTATCTCAGTATCATCTGCAGCTTCGAGAATATCCATGATCAAGGTCTTGTACATAACAGGGATCTCATCGCTATCCAGCATTTGGAGGTACTCTTTGAAAGAGAAAAACTGGGGTTTGAAGTTCAGGATAGACTGTTTTTGAAGAGTCTCGATCTCGATCTTATGGGCAGCCCTCAAGCTGAAATCGTAAAAGATCTTATTCAGGAGGTGGCTGTTTTCTATCCAATCCCTTATCTTCTCAAGTTCTGCATAATTAGAGGCCATGGACTTGAACTTGTAATTCCGGTCCTCATAGTACTTCCTGAAAAAATTTATCCTTACCTCATTCAGATAGTTTATAAAAAGGGACCTGAAATTTTCACTCAGGTGATTATCCTCCAGGCCCTTTTCGAGCTCTTTTTGTACAGCATTGAACTGTGAGAAAAGATTGTTCCTCCTTAGGAAGCGTAGGAATACCGTTTTCCGGTTGAGGGTGGTGTATATCTCCTCATCAGCGATAAAAATTGAGATGAAGTTTTCAAGGTGCTGCTTTAGTTCATTGATCCTTCGATAGACCTGAGGGGTAGGGATTGTCTTTCCAAATTTTTCCGAATTGATCAGTTCTTCCTCGGACCCATTTTCAGCCAAAAGATTGCTGAGCTTTACCAGGATATCGGTGGATTTACCTGCTTCCATTTCCAGGTATTTGGAAAACCTCAGTCTCTCCTTTTGAGGGATGGTATGATATAACAGATATAGGTCCTTTAAGGGTTGCATTACCGCAAAATGGGGGATTTTTTATCCCATCTCCAAACCCAAAAAAGCGTCATAAAATGAAAAAAACCAATGTAAAAAATTCCGGGTTATGGGCTCCGAAACAGTATTGAAGGCCGTTTTTGCCTTTTTCCTCCCCTGAGAGCTAAAAATTTTTGAAAAAGCCCTGGAAACAAATTATGGAAAACAATTAAAGGAATCGGGTATTTCGGATTGTTAAAATGTAAAAAAGAACATCCAAATGAACAAATTCAGGTCCTTTACCTTTTCCTTATTAGCCTTTTTGGCACTTCTGCCAAACATGACGATCTCAAAGGAGGCGGCCGGAGTATCCTCAGGATCTTCCATGGTTTCTTCTGTCCAGGTCAATTGTGAGCGTTCTCAGTCATCAGAAACGATTGACATCAACAACGTTCGGACGCTTGTAATGGCCGGAGGAGACATGTGGTGGACGGCTCTTGGTGCGGGTAATGCATTTTATGAGATACCTAAGAACGATGATCCCGATGCTCCTAAGAAGCACTCTCTGTTTGCCGGATCCATTTGGATCGGTGGTAGGGATCAGATCACCGGTAACCTTCTTGTATTGGCTAATACCTATAGGCAATCGTCATATTCCATGTGGACCGGACCTCTTTATGAGAGTAATCCAACGATCTCAGCAGAGGAATGTGCTGCCTGGGACCGTCACTTCAAACTGGACCGGGAGACCATTGAAGAGTTCATTTCCGATCATGAGAATGA
>JANQSY010000024.1 GCA_028279065.1 Cytophagales bacterium | reverse complement strand
TTTGTTCTGCTTTTGATCTTAATCCCATAGATCTGATAAGGGCAATGGGTGTACTTGAAAAGCTGGGATTGATATCCTATATCATTAGCCAAAACTGGTCCTCTACCTTGCACTACAGATTGGATTCCAAGGAGATGTACCGTTTCCAGGTTGAAAACCCAAAGCAGGAACCCTTGATCAAATCGATCTTGAGGATCTATGGAGGAGAGCTTTTTACACAATATGTGTCGATCTCAGAAAAGAGGATCAGCAAGGCATCCGGGATTCCAAGAGAGAAGTTGATAGAGGGATTGAGAGAGTTAAACCGAAGGAGGGTTCTGGTTTATAATGCATCAAAACCCGGCCCCAAGGTTATTTTTCTTGAAGGCCGATCCCAGGAATCTTCCATTAAGGAGAGGTTTAATAATATCATTAAATCCCAAAAAAGGGGGTTTAAGGACCGTATTACAGAAGCTTTAAAGTATTACCGAGAGGTCGATAAATGCAGAATGGTCATGATCCAGCAATATTTTGGAGAGACCAAGGTGGAAAACTGCGGTAAATGTGACAACTGCATCAAAAACAATAAAAAAGAGGGGCATTCTTCAGAGTTGGGAGATATCATAAAAAGAATTGAAGCATGGCTTAATGAGAATGACGAATTGGATCTGGAAAGCTTTTCCCAAAATTCAAGTAAAAGGGAGGAAAGCCTGATTATGGAGGCGCTGAGGCTATTTCTGAACAACGGAAAACTGGTTCAGACAGAAAATGGAAGTTTTACTTTGAACAGGTAAATGGGTTTTGGCCTGCATTTTGTTTATAAACGGGATATTGGGAAATATTTTACATATTTGACCGTCATTTCACCTGATTTGGGAAGTCGTATCGACCATATAAAAAACCTTAGCAGAAGAGCCCTGTTGGGATTTGTCCTTCCGGTTGCGGTTTCCCTGCTGACCTCTTCATATTGGGTTTTGCCGGCTGACCCCTTACCTTCAGCACCCTTGGCGGATCAAGAAGAAAACGAAACCAATTATAAGTTTAAAAGTCTTTACTGTTGGAAGTTCATTAAGTACATCGAGTGGCCTTCCTCCTATCAGTCAGGAGATTTCGAGATCGGTGTACTTGGGGACAGCCCTATACAAAAGTATTTTGAGGAATGGCAATCAGGAAGGAAAGTAAACCTTCAGAATATTGTTGTTAAGAAGTACAATTCCTCCAACTCTGTTGGGGGGCCGCACATTCTCTATGTACCCAGATCCAGAAGCAAGGATATTGGGGCGGTAGTAAAGAAATTGCAAGGTAAAAGCACTTTGATCATTACAGAGCAGGACGGCATGGCGAATCAAGGATCTATGATAAACTTCATAGTGGTCAACAGTCGTGTTCGGTTTGAGATCAACAAAGGAAACGTTGAAAAATTTAATCTCCTGGTAAGTTCTTCCCTTCTGGAATTGAGTACCAGGGTATTCGAGAAATGAAAAGGATACTGACCATATTGCCACTCTTATTCCTCTTCCTGACAGGGGTCTATGGGCAAACTGGGAGCGTGTCTGAAGCCTTAGAAGCCTATGAATCTGGAGATACTCAGGGAGCGATTGATGCAATAGACAGGGCTATTCTAAATGAAAAAGCCCAGAAATTGCCTGAGACCTGGTATTACAGAGGTTTCTTCTACCTTGACTATTACAAGAAGGCAGAGAAAGGAAAGATCAATGCTCCGTCCCGGAATGTCGCTGAGAAGAGTTGTCAGAAATGTGTTGAGATAGACAATACAGCTTCCAGAGAATGGGCAATTGAGTGCGAAAAGCTATTGTCTCAGATCGCCAAGTACCATTATAATGATGGCGCCATCTCATTCAACAACCAGGATTTCAGGTCTTCCTACCATGAATTCCTGCTTTATGTTGAGATGACTAAGAAATATGAACCGGAAGCATTGAACCACGACGTATACAAATCTCTTGGGGTTTCTGCCTTCAGGATCAATGAGCCTATGCAGGCTGTTAAATTCCTGGAGGAAGCCAGGTTAGCTGGAGACCATAGCTATCTTACCTATTATTATCTGGCTAGCGCTTACTGGCAGTCAGGTGAGAAGAACCGGGCTTTTATTGTGCTTGCAGAAGGAGAAAGAAAGAACCCCGATCAGGTTAAACTTATTGAGCTGCACCTTCAATACCTCAAGGAAGAAGGTGATATGACCGATGCGGAACAATTGCTTCTTAAAGCCATTGAACTGGATCCTGACAATATCAACTATCTGATCCTGTTGGCAATTCAATATGAGCAGTTCGCCGACACATTCAAGGGAGAACCTAAGTTCGAGTATTACATAGACAAGGCGAGGGATTACTATGCCAAGGTGATCGAGATTGATCCCAATCATCTGCAGGCAAATTACAACCTTGGATTGTTGTACTATAATCACGGGGTTACCATTGCCAATACTCTGGATCTTGATGCGGATATTTTGACCATCTATGAGACCCAGGATAAGGTTACCGAGCTCTTTAACAAGGCTTTGCCGTACATGCAAAAGTCCTATCAGCTTGATTCAAAACGTAAGGACACCTTGATCGCACTTCAAAATATCTATACCGCCCTTAATGATGAAGAAAAAGCGGCGTATTACAAGGATATTCTGGACCGTCTTTAATAGGTAATTATCATTAAGCTTCCTCATTAATCATTCTAATTGGTTATTATTGCCAGCTAGCAAAACCAGCTAATATCCCAGCTTTTAAATGAAGATCAGGCTTACCGTAGGAAAGAAAATTGGAGGAGGATTCGGGCTACTGATATTCCTTACACTGGTCAACTTCATCTACACCCTTAAGACCGTTAATGAAAGCTCGGATATCAACAAGCAGATCACAGAGGTCTACAACCCTTCCGTTGATAAACTGGAAGACCTTAACCTTCTGATTGTCAGGTCAAAGCTACTGATCAAAGACTGGCTTGTCCAGCAAAAGTCGGCGGACCCTAGTAAGCGCCTTCTACCCAAGCTCATCGATGAGCAATTCCCCGCCTTGGAGATGGAGTTGGAGAATCTTTCAAAGAACTGGGACCCTGAACAAAGGGACCGTGTAAAAAAGCTCTTTAGCATGATCCACACCCTTTGGGAGGATCACAGGGAGGTGATGTCCCTCCTTGGCAGTTTTGAGGATTATGAGGAGCAGATCAATGTTCTGGTAGCCGAGGATCTTGTTCAGGAAGGTCCGATTGAAACGCAGACCGATGCGGTCCTTGAAGTGATCGATGAATTGTCTTTGGTTCAAAGGAAGCAAGCTGAAACTGTAAGTAAGATCATGCTTGACAGTTTCTCCACTCTAGTAAGCATTGTAAGCACCTCAGGGGTCTTTTTAATCCTCATAGGGTTGATCATCGCCTTTTTTACCGTGAGATCCATAGTAAGGCCTGTA
>JANQSY010000011.1 GCA_028279065.1 Cytophagales bacterium | reverse complement strand
GAGCATTTGCAGGGATGGTTATGGACATTCCCGGGCCTGGTTCAATTCGGTTCTTCACCTCATTGAAAGCTTGCTCCATCTCAGGACTAAATCCCAGATCAACGATCTGGCCATCCTCGTAAACAACCGGCATTGCAGGAAACATCCCGGTAAGGTTACCATCTTTCAAAGCCGGACCTGGCCAAGCTTTACTGTTATTATCAGTGATGGTATTTTTCACTGTCGGATCAATAGACTTGACCGTGGCTGCAAATAGCCTTATCTCAATATTTTGCTTGGGAACAGCATAAGCACCGTTGCCCTGCGCAAAGCCCTTCTTTTTCGCTTTCAGGATGTAAAGCTCAGCCTGATCTGCACCTATCTCAAAGTAACCCTCCGCATCTGTCTTTCCAATTGCATCATTCACGTGGACCTTCACCCCGTCAAGTGCCTCTCCGGATGCATCGGTTACTTTGCCTTTAAATTTGACTTGTTCCCTGGCGGATTTTTTCTTCCCGGGATCGCATGCTGTTCCCAAGATGAGCAATCCCAATAGGATTGCCCACAGATTTTGGTTTTTCATAGCTATTCTGGTTTGGTTACCTTTTACTTCTTGGTCAAAAGGTAAAAAGAATCTCTAATCATTCAAACCGGAATTGTTTTTTACCTCAAGGTCCTTGGTTCCTAAAACACTCTTTAATTGAAGTTGGATCTCTTTAAGCTCATTTTCAAAATCCACATTCTTAGCACTGATCTCATCGATCTTCTCTTGCATCTGAGCCATCTTAAGCTCCAATTTTTCTGCCTTGTGGTTACGTGTGAAATGTTCGAAGAAAACCGAAATCCTCTTATGTTTCACACCATCAATTGTAGCGGTTTCCTCGTACCAGTTTACAGGCTCAGCAACCCTGGCAACAATATAGGCCACTTCAAAATCCCCATTATCCAACATTGCATGCCCTTCTACATCCGATGAGATGAGATAATCCCCTACCTCTAGATCATCTCCATTGTCAACCACCCAGATGAATCCATTTCCTACAGCCATGATCAATTTATTGTAAGGATCCGCTGCAGAATCCTCCTGAGCGTGAAGAAAAGAGCCCAACACGGAAGGGTCATTAGCCTTATTGCTGACGAAACCTTTGTAGATGGGTTCGGAAAGATCCATTTCATTCATTTTTTCCAACTCACCACTTATTGAGATCAGGGTTCCCGGATCGTAATCTTTATCCAAAGAAGCAATATGCGATCCTGTAAAGGCATTGTAGCTTGTTGTTCCACCGGATTCAGTGATCGATCCTACAAATGCCCCCTGCCTCATAAACCTTACATAGGCTGTATTTGAAACATGCTCTTTTTCTATGGAAACTATATAGCCTGTTCCCTGGTGAACTTCAACGCCATATCCGCCACCGGAGGTTGCACCAATCAATAGCGGGCCCTGACTCAAAATTCCGTTTGATGGAGCTGTACTGGATCCGGAGTATGAGGCACCAACCACCATTCCTCCTTCGACATCTAGCTTGTTTTGAGGTGTGGTGGTTCCCAATCCAATGTTCCCACTTGTTTCGACATTAATATAAACTCCTGAGCCAACCTGGGTTCCATCCGAGATCTTAAAGGCATCACCATCACTATTATCCAAGCCAATTGACCAGGTATTGCCAGGGGCAATAAAGCTCATCGAGGCATCTCCTGTACTGGTATTTTGAACATAGAAAAGAGGCGTCGTTAAAGTTGAAGCCCTCTGAATGTGAAAAAGGGTAGATGGCGTAGTGACCCCGATTCCTACATCACCTCCGGATTCCAGGGTCATTCGAGTTACAGCAGCGGTTCCTAGAAACATGTTTGCAGTTTCTCTTAATAAAATATTTGCCTGATTAGAAGAATTAAGACCAATGATCAAACCATCCGTGCTGGAGGTTCCTGAAGTTGGATGAGTTAATTGAATTGAGGTGTTTGTTGTGGTTCCATTTACCTGCAGCATATAATTAGGGTTGGTGGTTCCAATCCCAACAAGTCCAGCGGCGTCTATTGTTACCCTGTTAGCCCCAGAGGTTCCCAAATAGAGATTCGCAGCCTCCCTGTTCAAAAGACTCAGATTACTGAAAGAATTGATATTCAGTTCCATTCCATCGCTCGTGGTTGTACCCGTATTAGCATTGGTCATTTGGATCGTGGCTGAGGTCGAAGTTGAGTGAACATGAAGTTCACGGTTTGGAGTTGCCGTTCCCACACCTACATCTCCCGAAAAGTAATTCCGTTCTTCCCCGGTTGTATAAACACCATAATCCCCGGTTCCTGCATTTTGCTGATCTCCATAAAAGGCGTAGGAAGTGGTAGTTCCAGATCCATCAAGACGGGAGAAAACCCCATAGGCAGCCCCTGAACCATCCTGGTCTATATCCGACCTGAATCCATAGATCTGATTTGTATTCGTCCCTCCGACATTGATACTTGAGACATAGCCGAACCTGGAACCTGTACCAGTGTTGGCCATCGTTACTAATCCCCCGTAGGCAATTCCCGAACCAGAGTTGTCTATTACACCCCTATATCCATACGCCGCCCCGGTGCCGGCACCGTCCACATTCGTGTAATAACCGTATTTGGTTCCAGTACCGGCATTAGCCAATTGACTGTTGACCCCATATTGGACCGAGCCGCCTGTGAATGTGTTATCTATGTAAAGTCCACCAAGTTTATCTGTAGAAATAGTGGCGCGGTAATTCCCTTGAGGAGTGACTGTTCCCATTCCGATCGAATTGTCATATGATCCGCCAGAACCACCAATAAAGAGTCGGGGAGTACTAAAATTGGAATTATTTGATATGATGAAATCAGCATTGTTCGCATCCTCAACCCCCATTGACCAGCTTATCCCATTGTTATCACCACTGAAATGGATCAGCAGATCGGATCCATCACCTCTTCCGAGAAAAATATTTCCACCTTCGACATGCAGTTTTTGAGAAGGTATGGTTGCTCCGATTCCTACATCTCCGGAGAAATAGTTTCGGTCTTCGCCAGTCGTATACACTCCATATTCAAGACCTGATCCGACAGCAGAATGACTAACATATAAGCCATACTGGACAGCCGTTCCGGAACCTGCCATATTCACGAATTGCCCAAAATGATTTCCTGAACCCGAACTGGTTATCTGTGAATAGTCACCGTACATGTTTGAATTCGAAGACCCCGAAACGATAGAAAAACTCCCATAACCAATCCCTGACCCGTTGTGCTGAACTACATTTCTTATTCCATAAATAGCCGAGGAATTTGAACCCGCTCCATCAACATCATTATAGACCCCATAGCGGACTCCTGTACCGGAACCCAAAACATTGTTATAATTCCCATACGCACTGCCTGTTGCACCGCTTGGGCTCATGAAATTATAAGTACCGTAGAGTGCCGAACCACTTGCCGAAGTACCCAACAGATTTACATAATTTCCATACTTATCGCCTGTACCCGCGTTACTGATGTTGGTGAACAAACCGTATTTCGCTGAGGCACCATTATATATATTCTCTATTCTCAGCCCTCCCAATCTTCCATTGTTCTGAAGAGTTGTTGAATAATTAGCATTCAAAGCGCTGGTATTAATTCCAATCCCTCCTGTTACAGGTTTGCTCCAGATATCAACACCATCAGTTGCCCAAATGGCGGTATCTGCATTTGTAAGGAGTTGGTTACCATCCCAGAAAAGGTCTCCTCCGACATTGTACATCCGGTTATTTGTAACGCCAGGCGCAGAACCCAGATCCTGCAATCCGAGGAATCCGTTGAAAAGTCCATCCCCATCCACGTGCAGTCTTACAGACGGGGTAGTGTTTCCAATTCCAACATTTCCTGAGAAATAATTATAATCCTCCCCTACAGTGTACACTCCATAATTAGAAGTTCCAGCTTTTGAGGTGGTAAGGAAAGCTCCGTAGCTTGACCCGGTGCCTGATCCGGTTAAGGAAGAATATAAACCATAAACCGAATTTGTTCCATCCTGGTCTAGATCGGATCTCATACCGTATCCTACGTTCGTATTTGAAGCGCCCAAAAAGACATTCGAAAAATAGCCATATCGGATCCCTGTTCCCTGATTAGTCATTTGAACAAAACTTCCATAGGCTGTTCCAGTTCCGTTTGGCTGCATTTGATTGTAGATACCATAAATAGTGCTTCCACTCCCGGTAGTTCCAAAAACCCGGTTCCTAATCCCTGTTTTTGATCCGGATCCCTGATCGCTTACATCAAGGAGAATTCCCCATTTATTGCTTGCTCCGGTATACCTGTTGTCAATGTACAAGCTGTTGTTACGGGTATTGTTCTCGATTTCCATCTCATAAGTCCCGGCAGGAGCATTGGTTCCTATTCCAACACCTCCAATACCAAGGTTTTTGTTCCAGATATTAGTACCATCGCTGGACCAGATAGCCGTATCAGCGGCAGAAAGCAGTTGATTTCCATCCCAGAAAAGATCACCACCAACATTGTAAAGGCGGTTATTTGTTACTCCCGGAGCGGAGCCAAGGTCCTGAAGGCCGATAAATCCGTTGAAAAGTCCATCCCCGTCAACGTGTAATTGAACCAGTGGACTGGTCACATTGCCAATGCCAATATTGCCTGCAGTGTCTAGCACGAATGAGAACTCACCTTTAGTGTTGTTGAATAACCATAACTTATCATCCAGTCCATTGCCGGCAGAAGACCCATCTATTCCCAGAGCATAGGCTGTATTATCGTTCCAAAGGTTCAAAGCCGCTGCACCTGTAGGATCCAGGTTTTCAATCTCAATGGAGGTAAATCCTCCGGGAACACTATCCGTAACATCAAATTGGGTCTGCGGTCCCCAATCCCCTATTCCCACCTGGCCGGCATCGTCTATGATCATTCGGGCCTCATCAGCTTTGCTGTCCCACATCCAGAAATCCTCTGCCGCACCTGATCCTTCCAACCGGAATTCAAAACGTTTATTGTCGCTTACAAGGTCAAAGGATGCAATCCCATTTACATTGGTGTTTTCAGCGACAATTGAAACAAAACCGCCATTAACATCATCCGAGACATGTAATTTCTCACCAGGGGTCGGGGTACCAATTCCCACATTGCCTGATGCTGAAATTCTCATTCTTTCTATTGCGGAAGAAGTTCCATTAGGAGTAGTTGTAAAGCCAAGGAATGTACCTGTGTTCCCTGTACTCCAGATCTCCGAAGCGTTTCCATAGATCTGCGCTCCTGATACAAAATTGGAACCCGTATGGCCGGAAAAGTATAGGGTTCCCAGCCAGTCATTGTTTTGAGTTGCCAGGGGCACTGCTTGAGTTCCCCTTGAGTGTCCGAGGAATAATCGGCCATTGTCCTGTGCGGTATTGGAAAAAACGTTTGCTGATATTACCGCAGGATTGTCTTCATCGATGATCTGAAGCTCTGTAGAAGCAAACGGAGCTGTTGATGAACCAATCAGTACGTTTGCTGTATCAACATAGACCTGGGTTCCATTGCTTTGCCACAACCCAACCACATTTGGTGGAGCGGTTAGAGTGTTTTGGTAGTCAGCTCCTTGCCTTTGCAGGATCACACAAAAGTCCCGATCCTGAGGGCTGCCGCCTGCCTGGGTGGTAGCAAATATTTGATCAGGAGTACTGTACTGAGCAGCCCCCGTAATGTCACCACCAAGCAATGGGGTAACGGAGACCGCGGGATTTTGGGTAAAAAATCCTGGAGCCAGGTCAATCCGGAAGGTACCTATGGCTGTCCTCGTAACCGACTGGACAAAATTGTGAGAAGAGGATATTTCACTTACCCCTACACCTGCCGATCCATCAAAACAAGCACTAAACACATTTGCTGGAAGTGTATCAATTGCGCCCGTACTTCCCACCTGGGTGAATTTGGTTCCATCCCAGACGAACATTTCCCCAACCACAGTATCGTAAACGATCAATCCCCTATCAGCACCCCCAAGACCTGAAAAACTGTTTGTATCAACCTTGTTCAGAGCAAGACCCTTATCGTTACCCGTCAAAGTCAAACTGGCATTGGAATTTGAAACTGTCGAGGTTCCAATGGCTATCCCCGCAATGTCCACCTGCAGTCGATTTGAACCAGCCGAAATGGTATTGATGCTTGATTGCAGGGTGATATTTCCACCGGTCAATGCTAAAAGAAAAGGGGCATTGATGTTCGCATCTGTTGCCCCTACGAATTCGATTTCATTTGCCCCGCTGGTGTTAATCGTCAAAGGAGAGCCAGGTGAGGTAGTACCGATACCTACATTTCCGGCCGTATAATAAACATCCGCACCATTCAGGGTCCAGAGTGAGCCTCCACCTTGAGTGACGGATGTAAATGAGCTTCCTTCCCAAATATAGAAGTCGCCAATAGTAGAATCATATACCAACATACCAATGTCCCCTGCGCCTAAGGTCATGGTCGTTGTGTCCACCCTTGGAATTTGAACACCCTGAGATCCGTCCCCTGCTAAGGTCAGAATTGCATTGGGATTGATCGTGCTGGTCCCTATGGCTGCGTTGCCACCGGTATAATGTATGTCCCCTACCACCTGGGTCCATACAGAAGTGGCACCTGCGCCTTGAGTTAGACTTACGAATTTGGTTCCGTCCCAAACGTACATATCGTTGTTGGTTGTGTCGTAGACAACCATCCCGTGGTCAAGACCTGAGAGTGAGAGTGAGAGTGTGTCAACTCTTGGGATCAGGAGACCCTTATCGTTGGAAAAGAGATCCAACAGGGCCGTCGGTCGAGGGTTGGTTGTTCCTATCCCAACGTTGTCCTGGGCAAATGTTTTAGGAAGGTTTAGGCATAGTAAGGCCAACACTATCAGGCCAGCACGCAGTAACTTTCTCATGGTGGTAAATTTTTCCAATCTAAATCTAAAAAAATTGGAGGTACTAGGTATTATTTTATACGAATTCAGGAGGAAAAGTTGCCCTCCCAAAATTTAAACAACCAATCAAAATCCAACGGTATCCGAGCGCGATCCCAAAGTGCTTCGAAGAGACTCTTGCTTCACAGGTCTCCTCAGTCATTCGCTTCGCTCATATCCTTCTGAGATGTCTTGAATTTTTTGTAATTTCTGTAAATGGTCCTTGGAGGGTACACCTACATTATGACAACCAAAAACAACACAGTTTTATATACGGGATCTACTGAGGATTTGGTGTCAAGGACTTTGCAACACAAATTCCGGGAATTTCCTAAGGCTTTTACAGCAAGATATAACTGCGAAAAATTAGTATACTGGAAAGCTTTCCCAAGTATTGAAGAGGCTAGGGACTATGAGTATTACCTTAAGGGAAAAAAAAGAAGCTTTAAAATCAGTTTGATTGAAAAAGTAAATCCAAAATGGAATGACTTATGGAGTGAAATAAGGAATTGGTAATTTTTGCTACAAACAAAGCTAGGTCAGTTACAGCCACTGATCTAAAAATTCTTTTCGAATCAATTTTCTCAAAAAAAACCCATACAAAAACCATTGGAATCTCTGAGTGATGTCGTAGACGAGCGAAGAGACCCTTGCTTCACACGACTCTTCGGTCATTTGCTTCGCTCATATCCCTCAGAGATGCTAAGGTTTTCTGAATAAAAAATGAAGTTGCAGCTTTGAGCCATGAGAAGTTGGCTTTGCTTGTTTTTACTTCTTCCGGTTCTTGGCATGGGCCAATCACGGATCCAAGGATGGGTCTTTGATCTCGATAAAAAAGAGCCTATTCCCTTCGTGAACATTGGGATTCAAGGTGAAAACCTTGGGACTGTCAGCCTAAAAGATGGCACATACCTTCTTGAGGGGCTCATTGAGGACAAGGAATTAACCTTCTCCATGGTCGGTTACGAAAGTAGGACCATTTCCATCACAGAAGTACCTGATACCGTTTACTTGAGATCATCCAATGTGGTCCTCGAAGAGGTAGTGGTAAGAAACCGAAAACCCAAAAAGGCCTTCCTAGGAAACAAAACATCCAGTAAGATCATCTACGGAGGCTATGAGGAAGACTTCCTTGGAGCAGAAGCCGGAGTGGTCATGAAGATCAAGGGCTCTCCGACGTGGGTCAATACCTTTCACTTTTTTATTTCAGAAAACGATTATGATTCTCTAAGGTTCAGGGTAAACGTCTATGAAATGGACGGAGAAAAGGTGGGTAAAAGGATACTCAATCAAAATGTGATCATTGAGGGTGCAGAGTTGGGTTGGAACAATGTCAACCTGGAACCCTACAATGTGGTCGCAAGGAAGGATTTCTTGATCACACTCGAATGGCTCACGGACTTTCCATGTACCCGGAAATTTGAGAAGGATGATGAAGGAAACAATGTAGAGGCCTGCAACCTGATGTTCTCCGCTACACTTTGGAAAAGACATATCTACTACAGGGCTGCCTCACAGGGCGATTTCTTGAAATTCACAGGAGGAAGTCTTGGGTTTGTTGCTGGTGTAGAATACTAAAACTGAGGCGAGAGATGAGAGACTATTGATTTTAGATTATGGGTTGATGAGGGATTTGTGATTCGTGATTGGGGACTATAAGTCAGCGAAAAGGTTTTTGGATAAATATTACTCGGGATTGAAATAAATAGGGAATTGACTAAATTGAAACAAAAAACCAAGAGTATGAGATTTACTGCCGTTCTAGTCGCTATAATTTTAAGTTTCCCATTCATTTCCTATTCCCAGAAGTACGAATCCGAAATGCATTATATGCAACAGGAGTTTGGGAAGGATAAGAAGGTCCTGGTAAAGGATTTCATGGCCCTTACCAAGGAGGAAGCCGATCTATTCTGGCCCGCCTATGATGCGTATGAAAAAAGGAGGATGGAACTAGGAGAGGAAAGGTGGGCACTACTCCAACAATATCTGGACAACTACAACACCATCAACGACGAGGAAGCAGCCGTTTGGATGGATAAGCTCTTTGATTATCAAGCCCGGGAAGGAGGCCTCTTGCTCGAATACTACAATAAGATGAAGGTTATGCTAGGAGCCCGAAGGGGAATGCAGTTCTATCAAATGGAAATGTTCTTTGCCATCGAGGTAAGGACTGCTATCATGGAGGAAGTGCCCTTTATTGGAGAAAAGTAAGGGAGTTGATAGTTGATAGTTGATAGTTGATAGTTGATAGTTGATAGTTGATAGTTGATAGTTGATAGTTGATAGTTGACAGTTATGAGTTGTGAGTTGGTGAAATATAAAGTTGAGAAAACTATGAAAATGTTCCTTTCAATGGCCCTGATCGGGCTTTTTTTGATTCCTGCTTTGCAGGCGCAGGATATGAAATTCAAATCAGAGGAAGAGTACCGAAGTGCGGTTTATTCCAAAGACAAAAAGGAGTTGATGGCAGAGTATCTAAAGCTCTCCGAAGAAGAGGGAGAAAAATTCTGGCAGATCTATGACCTATATGAATCCGAGAGAAGGACCATGGGGGACCAGCGCTTCAGCCTGCTTCAGAAGTACCTTGAGGAATACGAACATATTGATGATGCACAGGCTGAGGAATGGTTGGAAAAGATCTTCAGCTTTAGACAGACCTATATGGAGCACCTGCAGAAGTATAGTCGCCAGGTTCAAGCAAACCTTGGAGGTACTAAAGCCATTCAGTTCTACGAGCTGGAGACCTATTTCCGGAATGATATCCGGGACAGGATTTATAGCGAATTCCCATTTGTGAATGAGAAATAAAAGCATCTGAAAATGAGAATACTGATCAGCAGCATTATATTAGTTAGCTATATTTCAATAGGATACGGGCAGAACATCAAATTTGGGTCTGAGCAGGAGTACCTGAAAAAAACTTACGGAGAGGACAAAAAAGTACTAATTGAAAATTTCCTTGATCTCAATGCGGAAGAAGGTTCAGCTTTCTGGCCGATCTATGATAAATACGAAACAAAAAGATCGCAGTTTGGCGAGAGGAGATGGAAACGCCTTATAGAATACAACAAAGAGTATCAGGGGATCAATGATGCCATTGCAGACAGGTGGATGGATTCCATATTCCACTTTAATTCTGTTTATCTGGAGCTATTAGAGGGTTTTACCAATGAGGTGAAAAACGCAATCGGACCCTTGAGAGCACTCCAGGTATATGAATTTGAAGCCTATCTGCAGGTGGGAACGAGAAAGTATATTATAGATCATGCCGCATTCGTAAAGGCTGGTTATATCAAGAAGAAATAGCTAGAGATTTATTCAGCGTCCTCTAATTCGTGGAGGTAAAACTCCGCGATCTTCATATAGTCGCGTTCGGTGATAATACCTACAAGTTTCCCATCCCGATTCAGCACTGGCAATGCTCCTATTCTGTGTTTGAGCATTAGTTTGATTCCTTCATACATGCTGGAATCATTGCGGATAGTGATCACATCTTTAACCATGATCTTCTTGACTGGAGGGATGGGGTCTCCCTTTTTCTTGGCCATTGCATAATGCCTTCCAAGTCTCCCAAGAGTCACCACACCTACCAGGTCTCCTTCGTCGTTTTCAACCAGTAGATGACGGATATGCTTCCACATCATGATGTTCGGAACCAAGTCTATGGGGTCATCCATATTCACCGTATATAGGTTCCTGGACATGATCTGGTCGATACGCTGGAACCTGTTCTTTCCTCCCCCCGCTTCCTCAAGATGGGAGATATCCCAGGTATGTACGGGCTCATTGGACTTTTGCCTTGCCCTGATTCCGCTCGTCAAGGCGATCATTATCGCATCGACTGAGCCCCCTTTTTTCATTTCATTGTAAGAGTCGATCATCCATTGTGATCCGGTCTTACCCTCCTTGATCCTTTCAGAGAGTACCCCGCAATAGGTATCGATATCCTTGCTATCCACGCCTGCCTTCTTCAAACCCTCCTTTGCAATGGGCATCAATTCCTGCTCTATCAGGTCTTCAGCAACGTAACGATTTCCATCAAGCCAATGGATCCTTGATGCCAGTCCGGTCTTGGCAGCATTATTAAAATTTCCCTTGAAAAGATCAAAGTCGAATTTCTCCCATTTTCCTCTGTAGTTGTCTGGAAGATTGTTCATCAAACCAAGCCAGAAGGCAGCATTGGTGATCTGGTCCCTTACTGTTGGGCCCGAAGGCAGGTAACGGTTTTCTATCCTAAGGTGCGGCCTGCCGTCAGATATCCCGTAGCAGACCCTGTTCCACTTGTAAATTGTTCCGTTATGGAGCTGAAGGGTCCTAAGATTGGGGATCTCCCCTTTCTTAAATTGCTCTATGGAGTTTTCATACCCATTCATGCAAACCAAGGGTCGATGACTTGCAACATCTTCCTTGAAGATCTCCATGATATCCTCTTCAACCCATCGATCCCCAAAATACACCCTTGGTGTTTTTTCCCTTATTTCCACGGGATTATTCCTTGTATCCACGGACTGCTTGAACAACCCGATCCTTGTTTCCCTCCATAACCTTCTGCCTAAGAACATGGGACTATTTGTGCAAGCTGAAAGAACAGGGGCCGATATAACCTGGGCCCAATTGTAACGATCGACAAAATCACTGGAGCCCAATTGATAGTGGATCTGAAAGCTGGTATTGCAGGCCTCAAACATGACCGAATCACTTGTGGTGATCAGCTCATCTAACCCCTGCAAATAGAACGAAGATGGGCTGCCTCTTTGAGCCATAATGGCATCGTTCAATGCAAAGTAGCGCTCCCTCGGGGTCATAAAATCAAGGGTGACATCTGTAGAGCGTATGGTCGGACAGATCCCTGTTAGGATATAGTCCGAATCAAATTCCGTCAAGGCGGATTTGAGGGTCTTCAGGTGATTAATGATCCTGTTTTCGAATTCCGAAAGGCAATTCCCGGTAAAATCCAGGGGAAGAAGGTTGATCTCAAGATTGAATTTTGCAAGCTCATTGACGAAGCGTTCATCATTGATCTTTTCAAGGACCTCGTCTGCAATTGGGGCCGGACGGAGAAATTTGTCAATTAGGCAGAGTTCCTGTTCGCAGCCGATCCTGATCTTATCCTCCTCGATCATTCCCTCATCGATCATCAGTTCAAGGGTTTCTATGTCCTTGAACAGGTAGTGCATGAACTCCCTTACCGAGGCCTTGGAATCGCTTCTGATGACTTTAAAATCTCCCATAAGCAATAAGTTGTGCCGAAGGTATATTTTGACACTTCAGTGGAATATGATTTGAGTCAATTTAAGGACTGATGATGGATGAATCAAAAAAAAGCCCCGGGATGAACCGGGGCAGTTTCGTTCGAAAGTCTACTTTCCTTTACCCAAACCCTTTCTATCAGGCCCTTTGGGTTTAGGAGGAGTCTGAGGATACTTCTCCAGACCTTCCAGAACCAACTCAATGGCCTTATCCAACTGAGGGTCTTTTCCTTGAAAAACGGCATCAGAAGGGTTTTCAACCTCGTAATCGGGGTCTACCCCGTATCCTTCTACTGCCCATTCACCTTCTGTGTTGAACATTCCAAAATTCGGAGAGGTGACATAACCCCCATCGATCAAGGAAGGCCATCCGCCGGAATATCCAACTAAACCTCCCCATGTTCTTTTTCCAACTACAGGCCCCACTTTAGCCTTCTTAAAGAAATACGGAAAGGCATCTCCTCCACTTCCGGACCACTCATTTGCTAGCATGACCTTTGGACCGTCGTTTACCACAAATGGGCTTGGATCGCTTTTCCGGTCCCTTCTTCCCCAATAACTCAGAACCGGGCGATTGAGCATCTCAATGAACCTATCGGGCACCTGACCGCCCGAATTGAATCGCTCATCTATAATAAGACCATCCATCTTATGTTGAGCCTGGAACATTCTCATTAATTCATTTTGTCCGCCCCAACCGGTATTCGGAACATAGATGTACCCGATCTTTCCATCCGTAGCATCATATACCTTCTTCCTGTTCATTTCAACCCAGGCTTGGTTCCTGATGTTGAACTCACTGGATACCGTTTTAACCAGTACCTCTCTAGCATCGGACATACTTCCGGAGCTGCTTATTGACAAGGAAACTGTTTTTCCATTCAAGCCCTGGAAGGCGGCCCATGGGTCCTTTTCGGCTGAAACAGGAATTCCATTTACCGCCAATAGATACTCTCCCTCTTTCACATTTAGGTTTTGGGCGGCCAAAGGAGAATTCCATTGAGGATCCCAGTCGGCTCCCCGGTAGATCTTCTTGATCTTGTAAGCGTTTTTATCGGCATCCAACTCATAGTCCGCCCCTAACAGGCCTACACCGATCCTCGGAGCACTTACCAGGTCCCCACCTCCATTGTAGGCATGACCTACATTAAGCTCGGCAAACATTTCTCCGATCAAAAAGCTGACATCTCTCCTGCTACTACAAAAGGGTAGAATCTTTGAGTATCGCTCGTACATGGCATTCCAATCGACCTGGTGCATCTCAGGATCATAGAAAAAGTCCCTCTGAACACGCCAGGTTTCTCGGAAGATCTGTTTCCATTCAACCGTAGGTTGGATCTCAAACTTCATCTCTCCCTTATTGATGCTTCCATCCCCAACCTTCTTTCCCTTAGCCACATCAATAATTCCGTAAGAGCCCTTAGCAGAATACATGATCTTTTTCCTATCAGATGAAAGCTCATATCCATTTACTCCGGAAATGATGTTTTCTGATTTCCTCTCTTTTACATCATAGTACATGATCTTGCCACCAGGCGAGCCCGGTTTGCTCGTTCCGGCCAGAGGATACTCCACGTAGATCAGTTTTCCTTCAGCTGCTGTCAGGGATCCCAAGTTTCCCGGATCGATAGGCAGAACTACCCCCCTGGATTCAAAGCCATCGACATCAATTGCCAAGCTTTCGCTGGACTCATCACTATTATCTTCCTTATCCTTTTTCTTCTTATCCTCCTTGGAATCCTCTTTTTCTTCTTCCTTGGCTTCTTCCATATCATTCCGGGGAGCCAGAACAGATTCGGTTCCGGATGAAACAGGAACCGCCATGATCTTCGTAGAATTAGGATAAATGAAAGCCCAATCCATGTCACTGTAAAGTGGAGAGAAGTGACGATTCGAGGTGTAAAAAATATGCTGCCCATCCTCTGAAAAGACCGGATTCGTGTCATTGTAAAACCCGGAGGTCAATTTCAATAACTTTTTCTCCTTATCGTCCCAGGCAAGGATTTGAAAATTTGCTTTTTCTGCCTCTCCTGAAAAAAGAAGATATCGACCATCCTTACTCCAATCCAAAGTGTAGTTGGGATATCGCTCGGTCCGGTATACCCTGGTAACCTTTTTGCTTGCTACATCCATCACATAAAGGATTCCGGATTTTTCAAAATAGGCTACCTTTTTGGAGTCAGGTGACCATTTGATCCAGTAGTAATAAGTCTTGCTTCCGGATGTTAACTGTGTGGGTTTTCCTTTTCCATCAGCGGACCTCAGATACATTTCATACTCCCCACTTTCATCAGAGAAATAGGCGATGTTCTTTCCATCCGGAGACCAGCGAGGTGAACGCTCTGCAACGCCGGAGGTTTGGGTCAGATTCAGGGTCGGACCGTGCTCTGCCGGAACCGTAACAATTTCCCCTCTCGCTTCAAAAATGGCTCTCTTTCCGGTTGGAGAAAGATCATACCAACCTATGTTTTTTGAAAGGTCCTTAAGCATTGGCCTAGCGGAAACCTGGTTGGCCGGAATGGTAATATTGATCTGTTTGACCTCTCCGGAACTTAAGCTGAATGTATGCAGGCTTCCCCCATTTTCAAATATGATCTCTTCAGGACCCAATGAAGGAAACTTGATGTCGTATTCGGTAAACTTGGTTTCCTGGGTAAATGCTTTGCTGCTTGTGTTATATGACCAGAGGTTCATTTTTGCATTTGGGCCCCGATCTGAAATGAAGTAAACCTTGTCTCCTACCCACATGGGGATGTCATCAGAACCCTCGTAGGTTGTTATTTTCTCAGAACTACCAGCGGCGAAATCATGGATCCACAGGTCGGATGCGGTACCTCCCTGGTATCTTTTCCAGTTCCTGAAAGTTCGGTCAAGGTATTGGTAAGCCAGTTTGCTTCCATCCGGGCTAAATGAGGCCCATTCGATGTAGAAGAAAGGCATCTTTTCTGGCATCCCACCTTCTTTATCTACCAAATAGAACTGCCCGAACCTATATGAGGGAGATTCCCTTCCGGATGCAAACATGATCTTGCCATTCACGGGGTGCCAATCCTTGACAAATTCAGTTGATGGATGATAGGTGATCCGTTTGGGAACACCTCCATTGGCCGGGATGGTGTATACATCCGTATTCCCGTCATAATTTCCGGAGAAAGCAATGGTCGAACCATCATTGGAAAACTTCCCATAGAACTCCGTTCCAGGGGCGGTTGTGATCTGGCGGGCCATTCCACCCTTCTTATCTACAACCCATAGGTTTTCTGAATAGAGAAATACAATTTGTGATTGACTGATATCCGGAAAGCGCAGCATCAGAGCATCCGGAGAAGAAGGCTGAGAAATAGATTTTTGACCAAATAGTAAAAGGCCGACCATCAGTACAGTTCTAAAAGCTATTTTCATGTTTCAAAATTTTACACCAAAATATGGCCAAACATGAAACCCTTTAATGATTTTAAAACAAAAGGCCGATCTTCATGATTAAAGGGAAATACGCATCGTTTTTTTGCAAAATCAGATGATGGCCATACTAATTCTTGCTCTAGCCATAATTACAAGTTTCATGCAATTCAGGATCAGCGAGGAAGAGGTCTATGAACGATTTGAAAAGAGCGGGATTCCTATCGAGATGAGTGAATACAGGGTCGAAGGAAGAAAGATCAGGTATTATCAAACAGGCAAAGAAATCCAGGGCGAAAACCCCATAATCGTTTTCGTCCATGGAGCCCCAGGCAGTTCTCAGGATTACCTCGGTTTTCTGGAGGATGAAGAACTCCGAAAAGACTTCTGCCTTATCAGCGTAGACCGGCCCGGATACGGGTATTCCAACTTTGGACATAGTATGAATTCGATTGAAGGTCAGGGAATGATATTGGGGAAATTGCTTGAGAAGATCGATCCAAACAGAAAGATGGTCCTGGTTGGCCATTCCTTTGGTGGACCTGTGGTGGCAGCAATGGCAGCTCAACTCCCTGAGAAAGTAGATCAGATCGTTCTTCTTGCTCCGGCCTTAGATCCAAAACATGAAAAATATATTGGCCTGGCCCGTTTTTGCAAGATCCCCCCTATTTGGTGGTTGACCCCGATAGCCTGGAAGGTAGCAGCAGACGAGAAAACAAGTCATGTGAAGGAACTTGAAAAGATGGATCCAAACTGGGAGGGTATCAAATGCCAGGTGATCCATATGCATGGCACCGAGGACTCCCTGGTTCCCTACCAAAACGTTGGGATCAGTAAGGAAAGGATGATCAATGCCCAGGTTGAAGTAGTTTCTCTTGAAGGCGCAGACCATTTTTTGCCATGGTCTCATTTTCAGGAGATCAAAAACGTCTTAATTTCCCTGCTATAAAGGGAATCCTTGTTCAAATCGATCAACAGAAAGCTACTCCAAACCCAAGACCCTATCCAAATTGGGATCTTTCGAGCTGGTTTTGGCTTTTTCCTTCTTGTTGAATCGATCTATTTCTACAGGGTCCATCTGATCCAGGACTACCTACTGGCTCCCAAGTTTCACTTTCATTATTCTTTTCTTGCGGTTCCCATCCTTCCAGAGCTCATCTTGCAAACCTTCCTTGCTATGTTGATGATCTCCAGCATACTGATCATGATCGGGCTGTTTTACCGCCCATCCATACTGCTCTTCCTGTCCATTTTCGCCTATTTCATGCTTTGCGATACCAGCTTTTACAACAACCACATATACCTGATCGGAATAATCCTTTTCCTGCTTCTTTTCCTTCCCGGAGATCAGAGGTTCAGCTTGAAAAAGGGGCCACAATCAAAAGGGCAGGTATGGAATCTGTGGTTGCTGAGGATACAGGTGCTGATCGTCTATTTCTTTGGTGGAGTTTCTAAGCTTAATGAGGATTGGCTATTCCGTCTTGAGCCGGTCCGAACCATCCTAAACAACAATGGTATTGGCGGCGATTTCCCAGCCTATCTCATGGCATATGGAGGCACTCTTTTTGATCTTTTCATAGGTATACTCCTGCTGGTTCCAAGGTTGAGGTGGTTGGGGATCCTGGGGGTATTGTTCTTTAATCTGAGCAATAATTACCTCTTCGACGATATCAATATCTTCCCCTTCCTCATGATCTTTTCAAGCATCCTTTTCTTTGAATCCAGGGACCTGGAAAGCCTTGGCTTCAAATCAAAAGTGATCGAAAAGGGCAGTAGCAATCAAAATCCTCGGTTTTTGCCAGTGATAGCCCTATTCCTGGCATTCCAGTTGATCTTCCCATTGAGGCATTTTTTGATCCCTGGGAACGCGGACTGGACGGGTGAAGGGGTGCGTTTTTCATGGAGGATGAAACTGCAGAGCAGGAATGTTCAGAAGATGGACTATTGGATCTATGACCTGGATTCAAAAACCATATTTCCGGTGGACATTGACATTCATATCAATGATTATCAAAGGGAGCAAATGGCCCAATACCCTCAAATGATGCTCCAGTTCGCGCATTATTTGGGAAAACAGGCCCTGGAGGTTCATGGGTTTCCAAATACCATGGTCAAAGCCGATATTCTCATCTCGATGAACAAACGGCAGCATCAGCTGGTTTTTAACCCCGACCATGATCTTTTGGAGTTGGAATGGTCACATTGGCATAATCAATGGATCATCCCTTTGGAGAAATAGGATCAGTTTGATCTGAAGAACTCCAGGGTAAGCCGATAGGCTTGCTGGGCATCCTCCTTTTTATATGAAGCCGAACTTGGATTTGCGAAGGCATGATCCGCATCAAACATCCTCACCTCAAGCTCCTTTCCGGCCTTTTTCATTCCATCTTTAAAGGAATCGATCAACTCCGGCCCTATCCCTCTGTCTCTTGATCCAAAAATTCCCAAAACCTTGGCATTCAACGGCTTTAGCTTCTCCGGATCGGTCTCTGGCCAGCCATAGTAAATGACAGCCCTTGAAGCACTGTTTCCAGCAACCAATGCACTTTTTAATGACCAACCTCCTCCAAAACACCAGCCTATAGAGTAGAATTCTGCTCCTGACCCAGCATAGGATTGGGCTGCCTTTATTATAGCTGTTAGCCTTTCCTCATTGGCAGCCTGCATATATGTCCTGGCATCCTCCCTTGTGGTAGCAACCTTCCCATCATATAGATCTAGGGCCAATACATTGACATCACCCAGATCATCAAAAAAACGGTCGGATTGAGCTTTGATATTGTCATTCAAACCCCACCATTCCTGGTAGACCAACAACCACTTAGTCGATCCCTGTTTTCTGATCTCGTAGGCATTGGCCTTCTCACCATCAGGGACTGTTATTTTGACCATCTTCCCTTTGGCTTCAAAGGCTGGAAGGGGTTCCGGGAGCTCATGTTCCTCAACGAAATCCTTATCATCGGCAAGCTTAACGAATTCCTGATTTGGTGAGCCACATACAGGAATATTAATTTGAGAATAAGTCGCTGAAAAACAAAGAGTTAGTATTAATGCAATAAATAAACTTTTCATACCTATTTTCCTGTCATCTGAAGGTAGATCTTCCGGTTCCTGGGCCTTGTATCAAAGTCGATAAATACAACCTGTTGCCAGGTCCCTAGACAAAGCTCTTTATTGATGAATGGCACCGTGATCGAGGTCTTTATCAGGGCAGATCTCAAATGACTGGCTCCGTTCCCATCCCCCCATGTTTGGTTATGGGAATAGTCCTTTTCAAAGGGAGCCAGTTTTTCCATCAGCTCCTTTACATCGGTGTTTACTAGCCCAGGCTCAAATTCCAGAGTCGTAATTCCGGTTGTAGAGCCCTGAGCAAAGATCAATACCTGTCCTTCATGGATATCATTTTGAGTAATGAAATCCGCCACTTGGGGAGTGATATCATGGATGGAATTCATTCCCGGAGTATTGAGTTCAAAGGATGTTGATCGGATGTCCATGGCCTTTCTAAATTTAAGAATTGAAAATGAAAAATGGGTACTTCCGGAAGGATAGGAAGGAAATGATCGAATCTAAAGGTGCTATGAGATTAAAAACTCAGTTCTCCCCCATCATCAGCCATTCGGATCTCTACCTGGCTTTGATTTTCAAGCATTTCAGGACCGAAATGATTCAGTACTAAATTCTCTGGGAGACCATCTCGATTCTCCATGATCTGTACAAAACTGCAATGACCCGGTCTGATGGACGTGAAATTGTTGCACTCAAGGATCATTAGATCAGCACCTTGGCCTAACTCAAGAACAGATTCGGTCCATTCGGTATCGCCTGAGAATGCCAAAAGAGAACCTCCTGCTTTGATCCTAAATCCATGGGGAAGTGATTCCGGAGCGTGAACAACAGGAATAGCCTCTACTTCAAGGCCCCGAGTAGAAAAGGGAATTCGGCTTGAATATTCATGGATCTCCAGGTTATCCTGATCGACCAGTTCATCTCCCAAACCTGGATATAGAGCCTCCGAAAGCTCCCTTATCTTTCCTCTCACACCTTTCGGCCCATAAATATTCAAAAGCTTTTTTTTATTTGAAAAAAACCTCCTGTTGATCAAAATAAAGGGAATCCCACCATAATGGTCCCCATGAAAATGGGTAAGAAAGATAGTTGAGATCGAGTTAAGGTCCTGAACCACCCGGACCAGATTGACATAGGCATTTGCCCCACAATCCACCAGGAAATGGTCATTGTCGTTCTCAATCAAAAAACAAGTTTGAAATCGCCCCCCGGTAGAAAAGGCATCTCCTGTTCCTATGGTTGTGATCTTTCCCATGGTCAGAAAAATAAGAAGAAGTGATTATCGCTGCTACATATTTCTTCGAATGATCTCCAGGATCTCCGGGATATCATCAGTACGGAAAACCACTAGCGGGATCTCCATTTCCTTAGCCAGATTCCAAAGTTTCTGTGCTCCGGGGCCTAGTATCATTGGTTTCTTTTCTTTTAAGCCCAGGCCAAATTCAGAAATGGTCCCAGGCCCTATTCCGACGAATACCAACAGGTCTGAACTCAAGATGTTGATCAGATTCCTTCCATTTCCCATACCGGTTGGGATTACCTGGTCACAGTACTTTGAGGCGTCAGCCTTGTCCTTCCCTGGCAAAACACAAATGGTTGTACCCCCACTGGTCCTACATCCTTTCAAGGCCGCTTCCATTACACCCACTGGCCTTCCACCGGTCAAAAGAGTCAATCCTTCCCTCGCAATTGCAGATCCCAACTTCTCAGCAAACAGCATCCAATCGGCAATGGCCCCTTCTCCCGGCCCCATGATCCCGATGATCGGGGATTTAGCCACGCTTGTTTACGATGGCTGTGGAATAAAGGATAGAATTGATGATCGACAGCACGATCCCAAAAAGGATGGCCCAGAGCCAGTTTTTCACCCAAATGGAGTCAAGGAATTCATTCGCCAGCATGATTATGATCGCGTCGATGACAAGCAGGAAAAGGCCAAAGGTGACGACGGTCACCGGGAGGGTAAAAAAGATCACTATCGGCTTGATGAACATATTCAACAGGCCCAAAAAGAACGCAACAAAAACCGCCCCGGTAAATCCTTTCACCTCGATGCCTGGTAAGAGCCATGAGCTGATGAGAATGGCCAGAACATTCAGCAAAAACCTTGTTACAATGGTATTTCTCATATCAAGTAGGTAATCATCTTTTTAGTAATCTCACTGTTCACAAAAGGAACCTTCGGCAATGTATAGCTTTTTTTCCTCCGCCCTGTATTTAAATCCATTAACGGATGAAAGGTTTGAAATAAGGTCAGATTTTTCCTCCCTATTGTAGATTAGCATTCCTCCCTCCCTTTCTCCAAAGCTTGCATAGGTCACCAAATCGAGTTCATTTTTCAGCTTGGTAAGTTCCTGATCCGAGATCGCAGGGCTGTTCATGACTTGGCTTCCCGAGAATGGGAAAAATCTAGCAAACTGGTAGGTGACCATTTTTGCCTCCTCTCCCACAGGGCAAAGACCACCTTCAATCGGTTTATAATCCAGGATCTCGAGGACGAATCTGTTGTTAATTATGGCGGAATCGGCCTGAAGTTTTTGGTAAAGATCTCCCTTGGAAGGGTCAAAAATGAATATCCCTCCACCGGTATAGAAGGGACCAGCCACCAAGAGAAACCCTTCCTTGGCAAGCTTGCCCATATTATCCATATGATACTTCTGATGCTTTTCAACTATTGAATCCGGAAGGACCATTTTATCCGGGTTCCGGTTCAGGAACATGAATTTGTACTGGGCAAAAGCAGCAGAGCTGAGGAAAAGGAAAAGAACAAAAAGCAGATTTTTCATACGATTCGAATGTACCAATTAATCCTATTTTCTTGCCTTAACAACCCATTAAAATGCTATGACAATGACAAATTGGGTGATTTAGCAAAAAAGGATATCAAATGCGAGCCTATCAGGAAAGGAAATGAAGTAAAAACCGTTGTAAAGTATATTTTTGGGTAATGTCGGTCAGGATCACACATAACGGAAAGGAAACCTACAGGAAGATGGGGACCGGAGAAAAAGTCGCCCTTGAGGAATACCTACAGGATTTCCTGAAAAAGCACCCTACCGTTGAGCTGATCGTTGGTTCCGACAGTCATAGTTTCAATAATCACACGGTCTATGTGACCACTTTGGTCTTCAGGTACAAAAAGCGTGGAGCCCATGTGGTCTATCAGAAAGAAAAGGTGCCCAGGATCAATGATCTGTTCTCAAGGCTTTGGGCTGAGATGGAAAGATCCGCATCGCTTGCCCTCCATTTAAGGGAAAACGTTGGGGTGGATATCTCTCAGATCGATCTGGATTATAACGATGACCCCAAATTCCCATCCTTCAAGGTCCGGCAAGCGGCAATGGGGTATATCGAAAGCCTTGGTTTCAACCCAAAGACCAAGCCATTCATGCTTCCAGCCAAAGGAGCTGCAAATTTCCTTTGTCGCTGATCAGAGCTTTTAAGGCCGCTTTCTTTCCCTGGATTATCTCTTGATGATGATTAGAAATATATTTGCGAAATATCCCATTGCCAGAAAATGAATCTGTACGAAAAATTCCCCATAACGCTCCAAAATTCCCTTTCGGGAAAAAAGGAAAAGTTTGAACCCCTGAATCCGGGAAAGGTGGGAATGTACGTTTGTGGCCCCACTGTTTACCAGGAAGTACACCTTGGCAACCTAAGGACCTTTTTGACTTTCGACCTGTTGTTCCGCTACCTCCTTTATTTGGGCTATAAGGTTCGATATGTCCGAAATATCACCGATGTGGGTCATTTGGTAGCCGACCTGGACGAGGGCGAGGATAAGATCGCCAAAGAGGCAAGGCTGAACCAGTTGGAACCAATGGAGGTGGCCCAGAAATATACCAACCTCTTCCACCGGGTGATGGATCTCTTCAATCTTCTTCCACCCAGTATAGAACCTCTGGCCAGCGGTCATATCATAGAACAGATCGAAATGATCGAGAAGATCATAAACAATGGCTTTGCTTATGAGTCCGGAGGATCGGTCTACTTCGATGTCGAGAAGTACAACAAGGACCATGACTATGGAATTCTTTCAGGGCGTAAGATCGAGGATCTGATCAGTCAGACCAGGGAATTGGAGGGGCAGGAGGAGAAAAGGAACCCTCTGGACTTTGCCCTTTGGAAGAAGGCTGACCCAAGCCATATCATGCGCTGGCCATCCCCATGGAGTGATGGTTTTCCGGGCTGGCACCTGGAATGCTCGGTAATGGGAACAAAATACCTTGGCAAGGAATTCGACATTCACGGGGGTGGCATGGACCTCAAGTTCCCTCACCATGAATGTGAGATCGCCCAATGCACCGGTGCTGAAGGCAAGCCAGCCGTAAAGTATTGGATCCATGGAAACATGTTGACGGTGGAAGGGCAAAAAATGAGTAAATCCCTGGGCAATGGATTTACCCCCCTTGAATTGATCAGCGGAGACCATCCCATGCTTAATCGTGGTTATACAACCATGACCATTAGATTCTTCATGCTCCAAGCTCATTATTCCAGCACCCTTGACTTCTCTAATGAAGCCTTGGAGGCAGCTGAAAAGGGATATAAGAGACTGATGAGGACCATGGATGCCCTCGCAGAGCTAAGCTCTTCAAAAAACGTTGACCCCTCCAGCGAGGGATTCGTCGAAGCAAAGTTGGATGCTATCAGGAAGCATCTTAGTGACAACTTCAATTCACCGCTTGCTCTGGCCGAGGTATTCGAGTTGAGTAACCGCATTAATGATTGGTCGGTAAAGGGAAAAAGCCAAGCCCCAATTGAGAAGGAATCGCTTGAAAGCCTTAAGTCCGAATTGAATAAGATAGTAAAGGGTGTGTTTGGTCTTGAAAAGGAGAATGACTCCAACTCAGAGATCCTGGATAAGGTTATGGCTCTTTTGATCGATATCAGAAACAGGTCAAAGCTTCAAAAGGATTTTAGTACCGCTGATAAGATCAGAGATGAACTTGGCTCCGTTGGAATAAAACTCAAGGATATGCCCGGGGGTGAAACTACCTATATCCTGGATTAATGAAGCTCCTGATGATAGCATTGGTTCGGTTTTATCAACTGACCATTTCTCCTCTTCTAGGATCCAATTGCCGATTCACCCCTACCTGTTCAGAATACTTCATCCAGGCTCTTAGAGAACACGGTTTCCTAAAAGGATCTAGCCTGGGGTTCAAAAGGATCTCCAAATGCCATCCTTGGGGTGGCTCCGGATTCGACCCAGTTCCAAAGAAGGAAAATGGATAAGTTAAGAATAGGGATAATCAATGTCAGTGATAGGAAATCTTGCGGACAAATAAAGGAAAGGAAACGGCTGAATTTTGCTTTTTTTTGGTTGCCTTAGAGACTTTCTTTGCCACAACGTGTGG
>JANQSY010000004.1 GCA_028279065.1 Cytophagales bacterium | reverse complement strand
TGGAAGAGGAGAGGTTTTTTCCGTGAAGACCTTGTATAGGTTTTTGTTGTAATAGGTTGGGAAATTTGAACTTTTTTCAATCTGATCAATTGGGCTGTTCAATCCCCTGATCGCCAAAAGCCAATCATTGGGGCTTTGTTGATCAAAAGCTCCTATTTCAGGAATCTTGGGGCCCAGGTTTTTCTTTAGAATTAGTGCCTTAATGTTATGTTTACCATCGGCACCTACTTTATTGAAATAATGAATGGCAGAATCTATGATGTTCAGGTCACGGAAGGAAAGGCCATAATTGTTCTTGATCCCTGCTGATCCGGGAATAGTTTTTAATCCCTTTCTCAAAGTGAAATTCTGGTCGAAGGGCGAATTCGACTTTTCGTAGATCGAAGCCGAAAGTATGAAATCCTCCTCCCTTGGGTCCTGGAGAAGGGCCTGCTCCAGGTTCAGAAGAGCTTTTGACCTGTTCCCCTTTTCAAGTTCTTGCCAGCTAAGTGCATAGAGGGCCTTATGATTCCGATATGCAAACCCTGCTGACCTCTCATTGAAAACCTTGGCAAAGGTTTTTTCCTCATTTGAATAATATGAATCAGCTATGGCTGCATAGTATGCACCCTGGCTTTGAAAGAGTTGAAACTTGCCGGACCTAAGGAATAAAAGTACGACGACCACCAAGCCTCCTATCCAGACCATGAAAAAGGGGAAGTTCTTTCCCTTAGCCAGCACCGATTCGAACTGAACTTTGGTCGAATAAAGCGTGCCAAAATTGACTCCGATATATATAGCGTAGAAAAAGCCTACTCCAAGGTGAGTAAATAGGGTGGCATCGGAAATGACTTCAATGAAGGCAGAGTTAGAGTTTTGATAGGACCAACTAATCAAAGAAAGAAGGATAAGTCCAAGCCCCCCGAAGAAGAATTTGCCATCTCTTGGTTCCTCCCAGAATCCAAGGTTTTCACTTAGTTTTTGTGCAAGGAAGAATCCTATTGCTCCGGAAATAACAAGGTAGAATAGGGGATTAAGAGAATTGAAATCATCTAAAAGTGCTGTGGTGCTGGAGAGATAGTATAACAATAGGTTCCCAAGATAAAGCAGAGAAAAGATGGAGAAATGGAGGAAGCCATTCTTTCTGAGCTGGCCTTTCTGGGAAGTGAGAATAGCCATGAAATGCAAAGGTTCATAAGACACAATGACTACGAACACTACACCTCCGATCAAAAGTGGTATAGTGTATAATTGTACAAGTGTGAGCTCAGGATGGGCAACTTCGGAATAATTACAGGTTAGCTCAAAAACAGCAAAATAGGCAACACTGAACAGGACAAGCCCGATTAACCCGGACATCCACTTCCTGTCTTTGAAAAGGTATCCTAATGCAAGCAATCCAAAGGCTGCCAACATTGGCCATTTGAATTGAGCCCTGTTCAGTACCAGTTCTTCATAGGGAAGACTCCCGAAGAAGGCAAGTACCAATGAAAGTATTATCAGGCCCTGGATCCTTTTTGCTTTCAGGCCGGCAATTGTTAGTAAGGATAGGGATATTGAAGTAAGAGCCAAACTAAGGTCTGTCGATAATAGCGAATACCCGGGACCTTTTGCAATGGCATCCTTCCACCCAATGATCCCATCTATTTGTACCCACTCATCCAGACCAGGGTAGGGGATCTTGAATAAAGGGATTGGAATAGTTTCGAAGCTATTCCGGAACTCAATGAAGGAATAGAATGGGTTAAAGACCGAAAGAACGGAATATACCAATCCTAGGAAGAGAACTCCTCCTATAATGAAGTCAGCCTTTTTCAATTTTTTTAACTATCCTGCTCGTTACCCAGAACTTTGGGAACCCGGAAATAATTCGAGTCCTTATTGGGTGCATTCTTTAACGCATCCTCGTGAGATATGGTATCCTTTGAAACATCCTCACGAAAAACATTCACTTCTTCAGACATTCCTGTAAGAGGCTCAACTCCCTCTGTTTCCACCTTTTTTAATTGTTCGACCCAATCCAGGATCTGGTTGAGATCGGCGGTCATTTTCTGGGCATCAGATTCACTGAACTTCAACCTTGCCAGGTGTGCGAGCTTGTTGACGGTCTCTTTGTCTATTTTCATTCTTGAATTCTAAATCGAGGGACTCCTGTATAATGCTTCTTGTTTTTTCCTTTACAAGGTCAAGGTCCTCCAGGGTGAGGCCTTTGGTATCGATCGGTTTATGAAAGGTGATCTTCAGAGGCAGACCCTTTGGGTTGATCTTTGTGTCCCACAAAAATATCCAATTAAAAGGAATGCTTACAGGAACAATGGATACTCCCTTTTCAATTGCCATTCTAAATGGACCATCCTTTAACCGTGTCATACTTGGCGGGTCATTTGTAAAGATGCCTCCCTCTGGAAAAATAACAAGGCTGATCTTTTCGTCAAGGGCATCCAGGCAGGCATGCAGAGCACGGTAGCTGTCAAGTCGGCTATTCCTTTCTACCAATATGTACAACCTTCTGTACATATATCCGAAGACCGGGATCTTCTCCAGGGATCTCTTCCCTACGAATTTCCAATAACCTGGCAAAGTAACTGCCATCAAAGGGATGTCCGCATATGAGAAATGGTTTGGGCAGAATATATAGGTTTCAGAAGGATCCGGATCGAATTCCCAGACCTTGATGGCTCTAACCCCGGCCAGGAAAAAAAGGGCCCTTCCCCAGATCTTGGTTAATTTATGTGAGATGCGGTTCCATTTCGGATTGCTGAGGAATACATAGTATGCTGGGAGAAGGAGAAGGAATACTCCTACAAAGGTGACAATGACCCAAAGAGAATATAACCAAGCCATCGGCGGCAAATTAATTCTATATGGTGGATTTAAGCCCAAACTTTTTGGTTTATTTCCCGTACAAGGAGTATCCTTGCAGCGATTTTTGCTTATTTTTAGTCGTCGGATAATGCAAAAAAATTACAAAGGAAAAGGGCTTGTGTGGAGCCTATCCTTAATGCTTAGCTTAACCTGCCTAACCGTGTTCAATGGAGCATTTGCCCAACTCACGATGAGGGGTGGTACGCTATCAATAAGCTCCAACGGGATCCTTTCAACAAATACGTTTGACGTGGTTGGGGGAGCCAACCTTGTGAATTCAGGTAATCTTCATGTGAATGATTACTTCCGGATCAGGAACTCGACAAGCGTCTTTACCAATTCGGGGAACTTTTATGCGGACAGCGCTGCGTTTGTGGATTCTGCCACCGCCACCAATTCCGGATTATTCAGCATTTCAAGGATCTTAAGGATAAAGAATGGCTCCAATGACCAGGCTGATGTAAACTTCAGTTCTGGCGCTCTTGAGTTTTCCGGTCCTAATGACAAAAGCTTGAGAAGCGATTTCTTTTCAAGTCTTGACCTTGACACGCTAAGGATGAGAACTGCCGGCGCCAACCTTTTAACCTTATACAGCAGGGTCACTACCCAGGTTTTGGAACTTTATGATGGTAAGATCGACTACGCTTCAACCCAGGATTCACTTATAGTTAATCAGGGGGGTAACGTGCATGGCGGGAATACCAGGAGCTACGCAGAACACCTGTATAGGATTCCAACAGCGACAGGAACAGACTTGTACTATCCGGTAGGGAATACAGCCTCGGCAAACCAGTTCAGACCTCTCGAGCTGATCAACATCACCTATGACGGGGTCATCAATCCGGAGATCAAGGTCAATTATCAGGAAAATCCCTCAATACCGAGTTATGATTCTGTCGGTCTGAAGCAGGTAGATTTCACCAATTTTTGGTCCGTGAATGATGTTCAGGATACTATTGACGATTTTGTTGCGAGGCCTAGTTTTAGAACTTCGGATGTTCTTGACCAGAACGAAGCTGTTGTTTCTCAATCTGAGAATGATGGAAGCCTACTCTTTTATAATATGGGGTCAGCAAATGTGTCTACCAGCGGTGATTCCATAGCTATTGAATCCGAATTTACTTCTACTGATAATGTGCTTATTGCGGTTGGTCAGGCCACACAGATCAATTTGCAGATCAGGGTCTTTCTGGGTGGGGCACTGGGAGTAACCCCAGATACTATGGAAAACTACCTGATGGCAAATATGGATTCCACCATGAGGGCGATCTTCGAAGATGGTGGGACTTCTAAGTACCCAATGTTGCCAGGTCACCCGATACCCAACTCACCCTCTGATGCGGTGGATAGCATAATGATATACCTGAGGACTGGCATTTCTGCGGCAACAACAGTTGATTCCGTTTCTGCCTGGTTAATGCCCGATGGTTCCATAAAGGATTTCCATAGCGGGACCAACGGTTTTGTGACCTTCGCAAATGCTGCGCCTGGGAGTTATTATGTGGTGGTTGCTCACAGGAATCACTTGGCGGTTATGTCCTCAAGTGCCGTTGGAATTACCACGGCAACTCCGCTTGGAGACCATGTGGATTTTGGAGATATAGGACAGGTTTATGGTGCCGGGGCTGGAGATAACGGTACGGTAGCCTTTATGTGGGAAGGAAATGCTAATTACGATAGGGAGGTCAATGCTGCCGATCTTTCAAGTGTTGAGCAGGCTTACGGCGCAAATGTTGGTAATACGGGTAATGATCTGGGTTATACGAATAACGATGTGGATCTAACCAATCCAGCGGTGGAGATACAGGTATCTGACTACAACAGGGTGATTGCCGGGAACAATTGGATTTACTTTTCTGCGGTTCCGGGAATATAATTTGAAATGAAAAAAGCCTTACTCACCATACTGCCCATTTTCATCCTCGCTTCAGGCTATTCACTTGGTGGTGTTGAACTGAAAGCCGAACAATTCAAGGATGGCGCAGAGGTGGTCTTTGACATCACCATCAGGGTCGATCAGGGTGGTTCTATTCCATTGGGAGGTTCGGATATTCCCATAAGAATTGACGGATCTGTTCTTGATCTTCAAAACGCCTACCTAGATAATGGAGTGCCAAGCGATTTTGATCAAAATGTGGACCCCAGTTCATATTCCAATCTTAGCCTTTATAGAAACAGATTGTTGGTTGTAAGGATCAACGAAAATATTTCAGGAGGTGGCAGTGGAGTCCTTTTGGATCAATCTCCTAAAACCATTGCCAGAGTAAGGGTTCCAATTCTAAAGAGCTGTGCTACCAGCACTGCTCGCTGGGAGACAAAATGGGGGGGGATCCATGAATATACCAGTGATGCCTGGATGACTTCGATCAAGGACCAGGTAAGCTTTGAAATGGTCAATCCTGAGCTTGCATTGTTTGAAGATCCACATGCTCCCGATCTTTTGAATCTTGGAAGCGATCTGGTATGTGCCAATACCGGCACTACTCTGGCTACTAAAGATGCACAAGGATTTTCCGTTGTATGGGAAAGGGATGGTGTTGTGATGCAAAACGGAACCGACACCTTCTTTCATGTGAATTCGACCGGAGTTTACAGGGTCGGCTATCAGAACTGCTCCAAAATTGAATTTTCTGACCCTTTGGCTATACAGGTTTTTCAATTGCCGGTCAGTCCCGACATCACCGAAGATCAAGGCACACTTTATAGCTCGGCTTCAGCTGGCAATCAATGGTATTTTAACGGAAATGTGTTAACCGGATCCACTGGATCATCGATCGTTCCTTCGCAGAGCGGGACATATTCGGTGGAGGTTTCGAATCAATGTGGGGCGGCCATGTCCGATGATTATTTATATATGCTTTCCAGTTTAGGTCAGGGAGTCGTAGCCAGCAGAGTGGGGGTTTATCCAAATCCTTATTTCGGCAACAGCAATATCTACCTTGATCTGGTTAAGGAGTCTGAAGTGGTGGTCGAGGTATATGATCTTAGGGGAATCAGGGTCAGGGAGCTGGAGAACGGATATAAGTTCGCCGGTCCTCATGAATGGAGATTTGAAACCGCTGATCTGGGCTTGGCTTCGGGCTCATATATCATTAAAATATTCGCGGACGGAAGGGTGTTCATAACTACCCTCATCGAAGCGAGTAAATAATCAAAACCGGTGGATGAAATTTTTAAAGGGCTGATATGAGAATATCTTTATTTTGGACCATAATTGATGCATTTAAATCGCGCTAAACCTGCATGTTGAGAAAGCTCTACCTGATATTCTTCTCCTTATTCCTCCTTACCGGCTGGGTGGGTGCTCAAACCTTTGAAAGAAGGGCTACGCAATCTTTAAATCCGACCAAGGATTCGTTAATTGTCACCATTGAGTTCAGAAGGATCACGGCTGGAACAACCCCGCTAGGATCCTCCAATTTCTGGTTGGAATGCGATACGGCCAGTCTGGATATTACAGGAACAAACATTGATTCAAGCGCAGCGACCTGGGGCGGTGATGGTGATTATGAATTGGTTACCAGATCAGTGAACACAACCTTCAATGTTGTTGGGCTAAACGTTGTAAAAAAATTAAGTCCTTCAGGATCAGGGACTGATGTCGACAACACATTCAGGGAAGTTGGAAAACTGATCATCCCAATTAAATCAGGCCAGAAGTGTAATACAAGTGCCTTGGCATGGAGGTCCAGTGCCCCGCAGGGAGTAGCCCAGGATTTTACTGGGGGTATTTTGAATGTAACCAGCAGCCTAGTAGATCCGAATCCATTTTTACTCAGGGATTCAATTTTTGCCCATATTACAAATGGAGCAGATTCGGTTTGTCCCGGAGATTCTATCCCAATAAGAATTGTCATTGAAGGAGAGGCCGACACAATAAATGGAGGATTCACTGTAGTCCTTAACCCGGGAGCAGTAGTCTTTAATAATGTAAGGGGAACCGATACACTTTTGATGCCGCCAAGGCCCTTCGGTGCCCACTCGGATTATTCAATTGTGTCTGTCACTGATACCAATGGTTGTGTTGAAACGGTAAACCTGAGTGACAATGAAGATATATGGGTCAAGAATCTCCCCGTAGTAGACATTTTTATAGTAAGTGGGAATAATCCACCCTTTTGTTGGGGTGAGGTTCAGACTTTACGGGTTGATCCAAGCCCAAATACCGGACTGCCTGGAACATTTTCCCAATTCCTGGGTGGAGGTCTACTTGACAATGGAAATAATACGGCTACCTATACTGCTGCACTCGCCCCTGCGGGGATTGACACTGTTAGATATGTTTACACTGACGGAACCGGTTGCACCAATGAAGACAGCCTTGTAATTGAGATCCGTGATCCTAGGATTGTGAACATTCCTGTTGATGATGCGGACAGCTGTGGTTGTCTGAGGGCAGCAGGCAATTACGCTAATAGCAATCCAGGTGCAGATACTATAATTTTTGACCCCGTAATGACAGGGCAAACCGTGGTCCTGACCAGCGAATTGGGATTTACATTGGGAAATGGGAATGGCACCGTTTTAGATGGAGATATAAATGGGGACAATATCCCATCGGTATCAATCGATGGTAGTGCAGTCTCAAAACTAAGAGGGGACGGGAACAATATTACCTTTCAATACTTACACCTTTTCAACCTTGATGCCGCAATCTGGATTGAGGGTTCCAATTCAGTTGTGATTGGAAACAGAATAGGAACCAACCTAGCAGGTACTGCAGCCTCTGGATCCCCAAATACGACAGGCGTATTCATTACAGCTCTGGCATCAAATGCTAGAGTTGGAGGGTCGACCTCAATTGAGAGAAATATTATTTCAGGAAACTCCTCAGATGGAATTAGAATTGAAGGTATTGGAGTTCACACTGCGTTGGGAAATCATGTGGGGCTGAATGTGGCAGGAAACTCGGCCATTCCAAATGGCGTCAATGGAGTTTTCATTAATGGCTCTGCTAACAATACAATTGGAGATGGTACCGCAGCAGGATTGAATGTTGTATCAGGAAATGGAGATTCGGATATAAGAATTACAGGTGGCGGTGGTCAAGGGAATCAGATTTTAGGAAACTACATTGGAACGGATAGCACCGGTAGTTCTACAGTTGCAAATGCAGCTTATGGTATTAGGATAGATGGTGGAGCTTCGAACAACCAGATAGGAGATCAAACCGTCGGAGGGCGCAACTATTTGGGTGGACACGGAACCTATGAGATCAGCCTGGAATCAGGCAGTGCGAACGATGTTTTTAACAATAGTATAGGAATAAGTACTGGTGGAACTCCTCTTGCTGGTACGGTTGCGGGGATCAATTTGTCCGGGACCACCCAAAACGATTCGATTGTTGCAAATGATATAGCAAATTCTACAAATGAAGGGATTGGTGTACGAGGTACCGCTGATGATAACCGATTTTTCCAAAATCAGATCTACTCCAACGGAGGATTGGGAATTGATTTTGTCGATGCAGGAGTTCAGAACGATATTGATTCACCAAGCATTCTTAATCTAAATCCCGTTGGTACCATTTTGGAAGGTACTTCTGACAATGGTGCTTATATCCAGGTTTTTGCGGATGCCGGAGAGGAAGGGGAGCAATACCTGGGAGATACTATTGCGGACGGTTCCGGAAACTGGTTTTTTGATCTTGATCTTGGCGCGATCAACCCCGGTCTAACCAATCTGACTGCCATTCAAGATGACGGGGATAGGTCTTCAAAGTTCTCAGCTCCCTTTGCTATCTGTGCACCACCGGATATAACCTTCCTAAACACAATTGTTTCTCTTCCCCACGATTCAATCTACAATTGTTCAACCAGGGATACAGTCATCAGGGTTGATTCAGCTACAGTTGTAACCACCATAATAGGAACCAGTGGTTTGCTGTTCGAATGGCATGATGGGAACAGAACAGATCCAATAATTCCCGGTGGCCTATCATTTATTTCCGTAAATCCGGCTGTCTCTCAGTTTTACACTGTAAAGGTCACAGACGCGGACGATGCTGCCTGCTTTGCATGGGATTCCGTTTGGGTAGAGGCAGAGCCACTTCCAACAGTTACCATAACCGAAGAGACATCCGGACCCTATTGTGATGGGGATATTGCGGTTCTATGGGAGGATTCCGTCGCCGATGAAACCTTCCAGTGGTTGATCAACGGAAATCCAATTCCAGGTGCGACCATTGATACCCTTTATGCCGACTCTGTTGGTACCCATACTTATAATGTAATTGTTACCACACCTTTTGGTTGCACAGATACTGCTGCTGTAGGAACATCGATTACAATTAATCCGAACCCAACGGTTTCTATTGATCAAGGTTCTGCGCTGACCCTTTGTATTACAGGAAGTCTGCAAGGATTGAGTAGCTCAGTAGTGCCCGTGAATCCAGGAACATGGACGTGGAATCATACCAGTGATAGTATGACCCTGATCAATGTGGTAACAAATACTGCTGACTTTGACCCTACCGCTGGAGCAGTAGGACTTATAGACACCGTTTGGGCTATATATACGGAAACAACCGAAACCTGTACGGATTCTGCCTTTATTGAAATAACCATTGATGGAGGTTTAAATGTTAACAGTACTCTTGACGATGGAAGCTGCGGAACTTTCAGATCTGCGCTAGGCCTCGCGATTTCAAATCCCGGAGCTGACACAATCACATTCACCATTCCAGGAGCTGGCCCACACTTAATTAGCATTGGCTCAGGTGGCCTTCCGCCCTTGACAGGGGCAAATGCAGTCGGAACTTATATCGATGGTTGGTCAGAGCCGGATTACGATTCTCTTGACGGTATTCCAGAGATCCAAATCGATGGGGGAGGCGGCGCCTACGACGGATTGGATTTTGACGCCAATCTACTGACAGTCAGAGGTTTATCAATTACAAATTTCTTGGGAGGAAATGCTGGAATTAGGATCATTGCCGGAACGGGAGACTCTATTTACGGCAATTTCATAGGCATAGATCCAACAGGGGCGGGGGTTTCAAATGATAACGGAATTATCATGGCCGGAAATGGTCATGTGATTGGAGATACTCTACTGAACCGAAAGAATATTATTTCTTCCAATACCACGGATGGCATCCGAATCTCTGGTTCTGGCAACTTTCTGTTCAGGAACTGGATAGGAGTTGGTATTGATAGTACTCTGCCAAGGCCTAACGGAAGTGAAGGTATTCTCCTCACCGGAGCCGGTGCAGATAATAATGTCATTGGTACAGGATCCGGTCTTAGAACCAACATAATTGCCAACAACGCTTCCAATGGCATTCGAGTGGACAACGCTGGCGCAGCTGGAAATTCTTGGGAAAGAAACTCAATTTACGGGCATACCGGGCCGGCATTTAAAGGCATCAACTTACAGGCTGGTAGCCAAGGAGGGATAGGTGTTCCAACCTTGAGTCTTGGAGCAGATTCCGTGCTAACTGGTACTAGTACCGCATTGAATGCGGGGATACAGATCTATGCGGATGGGGATGATGAAGGGATTCAATGGATTGCTGATACAACAGCAACAGGAACGGTATTCAATTATAAAATTGATCCTACCGTGATCAATGGAGGATTGGATAGCCTCACTGTAATTCAGAACAACGGTACCAATTATTCCGAATTCGCGCTTCCCGTTTTGATGTGTTTTCAGCCTGTCATTTCCTATATAAACGGCCCTGTAAATGACCTTAACGGGGTCAATGATAGCCTCAAAGTCTGTGCAGGTGTGGATACCACGATCTGGGCTGATTCCATGTCTATCGATCCTACTATGACCTTTTCCTATGCGTGGGGAACGACAAGAGGGGCATCCGATCTAGGTACAGATACAAGAGTTACCATCAACACAAATGTTCCGGCTACCTATTATTTAACTGTGACCCGCTCCCCGGGATGCTTTCAGGAAGATTCTGTAGTGGTTGACACAGTACCTGCAACCACCATTCCTCAGGCAGGTCCGGATATTCAGATATGCAATGACTCTGCCATCATGGCGGCAAATACCATCACCTTTGGAACGGGTGAATGGGTACAGGCTCCAGTTCCCGGAGACGCGATCATTGGAAATGTGTTTGATCCCACAACTATCATAAGTATCCCGGGTTTTTCCAGCGATTCTATCCAGTATACATTTTTTTGGACAGCCGCAAGTATTTGCGATTCCCTTTCGGATAGCTTAACGGTTACATACTACAATGAACCCACTACGCCTTTGGCCGGTGCAGATATCGATACCTGTGGAACTACGGCTTTCCTTGCCGCCAATGCCATAGATACAGGCTTGGGCTATTGGACTTATACAGGCCCCTCTGTGCTTTTCTTTTTAGGAAATGACACTACTAACCCGAACATTCGGGTTGACATTGCCGGATTTATTAATCCTTCGGATACATTTACCGTGGTCTGGAATGCTCAAAATGGGAACTGTATGGTTCTCAGGGATACCCTTCAACTGATATTTTATAGTGATCCTACGGTCCCCGATGCAGGCACAGACGACTCGGTCTGTCAGCTGGTCACGACGCTGAATGGAAATAACCCTGGAGGAGGAGAGTATGGCTACTGGCAGGTATTGAGCGGTCCTGCGGGTCACAGCTTTGTGGACAGTACGGTATTCAACACGCAATTCACGGCAGGCAACTATGGGGTTTATGAATTGAGTTGGAGCATAGGCAACGGGGTCTGTCTGGACTCAGCGGATACGGTTCAGATCACCTTCTTTGATAT
>JANQSY010000180.1 GCA_028279065.1 Cytophagales bacterium | reverse complement strand
GAGCCACACTTACTCCTATCCTCGGTACCATCGCAGGAGATGTTCTGCTGGGAGCCAGTTTCACCACTATGGCAGGTATCATCTACAAGGCGGATTCCGACCCAAGCCTGGGCACACCGCTTACTACCATTTTGACGGTAGATACCTTGACAGCCTTCCTGGTTCCAAATGATGTATTTGCTTCAGCAGGTTTGGATTCTTCCAACTTCACTCCAGCTACCGCAAGGGGGACCATACTTGGCCATTTGGTTGACGACATCTATACGGTGGATTCGCTGACCAACGGAAGGATGTTGACTTCAAGGTCTGGAGCAATGATAACCGTTGCTAATGATGGCGCAGGAGGAATAACTGTTGTAGGATCAACAGCACCAGCGGCTGCTTTGATCCCAGGTCTAAGAGATGTACCTAAAAAGAATGGTGTTTACCATGTAATTGCAGGGATCATTCAATAATTGATCCTTAATAAAAATAAAACCCCGGGCTCAGGTCCGGGGTTTTTTTATGTCCTTGCTTTTCTTCAGCTTAATTCCTTCTCATCATCTCATCATATACCAGGGTCACATAATAAACCCCCATCACATCAGGACCTCCCTTGCTTTGGAAGAATTTTGAATTTAGAATATTGGATCCTCCCACCTTTATTGAAGTCCTTGTACTTGGCATATTGATGGTTACAAAAGCATCAAGACTTGCGAGTGATGGAACTTCGCCGATGGCAAATGAAGATTCCCATTGAAAGGCTTCTTGCCAGCGATAATTTAATCCAAATCCGAGGTTCTTAGTAAGCCTGCGATTAGCAAATGCAATGTTGAACTTGTTCTGTGGAGTATTGAACTCGGATAGGTAGCCTTGAGAAGCAAGATCCTCTCTAAGTTGGTTGAAATTATAGTTTCCACTTAGAGTGTACCCCTTGTTGAACTGATAGGACAGGCCAATCACAAACCCATGGGCCGTGACCTGCTCTTCTATGTTTGTATAATACTGGAAAGTGTTATCTGAAGTACCATTCAAAAGGGTCCTGTAATCCAGTTCAGAAGTAGGATTGCCTGCAGAGTCCTCTTTGTATGATGCTTGTCGAACTCTGACCTGTGAAATAAAGTCGTTGTAGATATTGAAATAGTAGGCAAAATCGACGAGAAAACGATTTCCGATCAGGCTTTTGTACCCGATCTCAAATGCCCTCACTCTTTCGGGTTTCACTTCAGCAAAAGCAGAATTGGGTACCAGGAGAGCAATATTATTGGAATCTGAGATAGCCTCATCAGTAGAGCCCTGATCAAAAACCGCTTGACTATAAGCCGCAACGGATTGACCCGTAAAGGAGTTTGGATCATCCAGACCGTACTTGTCGTTGGCCCAGTTCAATCCTCCTAACAGTCTACCGGATATGATATCCAGGTCAATGTACTGCCCCTGTGTGGTGGGCATCCGGAAACCGGTCTGAAATGAAGCTCTGATATTGTGGTTCTTTCTGGGCTTGTAAACACCTGAGATCCTTGGGCTGACAACACCGTCAAAGTTTTGGTTCTTATCATACCTGATCGATGCCAGTAGCTTGAACTTTTGATCGAAGAAGTTCTGAACCACCTGGGAGTACAATCCATATTCATTGATAGCTCGTCCATCGGGAAGGTCGTCAAAGATGGTTCCATTGGATCTCAAAAAGAACTGCCTGTAGTTCCCTCCAACCATTAGGCCGTCCAGCCCGTCAATATGTTTTGCAAGATCATATTGGGCCTCTACATGGTAGAGTGCAGAATTATCATCAAATTTTGGCCCATCGGGAACAGTACCCTGAAGAGCTTCCTCCTTTACGGACTCCCAATCAGGATCGTCCGGAGTAATGCGATAGATCCCATCTGTAGTGGATCTGGCATATTCATGGGCTGCCATAGATACTGTGGTCTGATCATCCGAGGAGAGGTCCCCGAATTCCCCGGGAGCAAGATCCTGGGCGTTCAAGTAATCAATATAATGGATGGCGTAGTCCCCAAACCACCTTGAAATATCATCTGTGGGGTTCCTTGTGACCCTTTGAACTTCAATATCATGTATTCTTTTTCCGAGGAATTCCGCTATGTACGATTCCCCAGAATTTTCTATTGTAGCATATCCCCTGACAAAGTAGTTATCACCCTTTAATTGTAGGCGATGCTGCATGATATTGAAACTTTGGAGGGAATATCGCTGGGCACCGGTATAGACCGATGTACCCCAACCACCATTGAATTGGTAACTCAATTCGAGTTTCTCAGTCAGGCGATAAGCCAAACCTACATTTGCCTTTCCATTCCAGTTTTCATAGTCCACCATATGCTGTTCTTCCCAGGGGGTAGAGGTGACTACATGACTAGGCAGATCCCCCTCCAAAGCATAAGACCAGGTCGTAACGCCGGGACTGTAAATGTTGTTTTCAGCCAGGGTCTGCCAGCCCGGATCAGTTGGGTCGGTTGTTGTTGACTGTCTCAGCAAGGATAGGTTCAGGCTAGCCTCATCTCCCATTTTATGAAGGGCATCACTGCCAGGATTAAAAGAGAATCCTTCTGGGGTGAGGATCTCGTTCCTGTCGGAATAATCCGTGCCCCACCAGTCATCAGCGGCGGAATAGGTGAGGTTGATCTTAAAAGCAAACCTGTTATTGAAGGACTTTGCATACCGGATGGAACCTTCATAAACAGGAGCTGCATTTTGATTTGCCTGAGATCCGATATGGTTTACCCCAACTCTTAGCATGGCAGAAAGACCCTGGTATTCAAACGGGCTTTTAGAGTTTACCATGAGGATGCCGTTGAAAGCGTTGGGACCATAAAGCGCAGATTGAGCCCCAGGCGTTAATTCTACAGACTCCACATCAAGCTCTGATGGTCCATTCAGGTTTCCGATCGGGAAGTTCAGAGCAGGAGCCTGTGTATCCATGCCATCGGTCTGTTGGACGAATCGTGTATTACCTGTGGAATTGAATCCCCTTGCGTTTACGATCTGAAAGTTGAAACTACTTTGGGTCATGTCCACTCCTTTCAGCTGGTAGATCGATTTATAGTAGTTATCGCTGGTGCTTCCCTGTATTGCCAGGATATCCATTTTTTCAATGGTGATGGGTGATTCCAGGATATCTTCCTCAACCCTCGTAGCAGACACCACAACTTCCTGACCGAGAAGGGATTGCGTGACCATATTGACAGTAATGTCCCTGCTTTCGCCTGTAATCTCCATTTCCTGGGTTTGGTAGCCTATACTGGAGAAAATAAGGTCAAATGGAGGAGGGGTATTGGTGGATAGCATGAA
>JANQSY010000107.1 GCA_028279065.1 Cytophagales bacterium | reverse complement strand
TGGATCTCGCGGAAAAAGAGGAATTCCAAAATGAAGTAGGAAAGAAGGAATGAGCTGGAAAAAGCAATTATGATACCCACCACAAGGGCTGGAATGGGTAGTTCATTAAATAGGCTCAAAAATGCTCCTGTAAGGGATCCAACACAGACCCCCAGGATCAATGCAATCGCCCGGGAATTAAGTCTCACTCCTTGGGCTCAAATTTATACCCCACCCCTTTTATAGTCTTGATAAAAGAGTCACCTATTTTTTCCCTGACCTTCCTCACATGTACATCAACTGTCCTGGCAAGGACGTATACATCTTCTCCCCAGATCTTCTTTAACAGATCCTCCCTGGAGTAAACCTTTCCCGGATTTTGGGCCAAAAAATAAAGAAGTTCAAATTCCTTCTTGGGCATTTGAATATTCCGGCCCTTCAATTCAACTTTATAGCTCTCCCTGTCTATTAGCAGTCCGTCGATCTCAATACTTTCTCCCTTTCCGGGGCTTTTTGAACTTTTCCTAAAAAAGGCAGAGATCCTACTGATCAATGCCCTGGGTTTTATCGGCTTAACGATATAATCATCGGCCCCGACATCAAATGCTGCGATCTCAGAATACTCTTCTGCACGGGCGGTAAGGAAAATAATATGTGGATCACCGGTTGCATCGGATTCCCTGATCTTGCGACATGCTTCTACCCCATCAAGCTTTGGCATCATCACATCCATCAGGATCACATCCGGGCTTTCTTTTTCAGCAACCTCAATTGCTTCCTGGCCATCAAAGGCCTCTTCAACCTCGTAGCCTTCCCTTTCAAGATTATACTTTAGCAATGTGACTATATCAGGTTCGTCATCGACGATCAGTACTTTTCCTTTTTTAGCCATCTTTTTCGACTGATTGTAATAGTTTGTCCAGTTCTTTTTCCAGCTTGGCCCCTCTCACGTTTACAGCACGGATTACACCCTCATCATCTATTAGGAAGGTAGCGGGGATTCCTCTGACCCCGTATTTTTTTGCGCCTGCACTTTTCCATCCCTTGAGGTCGGATACATGGTTCTCCCAGACCAATCCATCCTTCTTAATTGCACCCAACCACTTGTCTTTGTTGTTGTCCAGGGATACGCTAAAAACCGTAAATCCTTTCTCTTTATAAGCATTGTAGGCCCTGACCACATTTGGATTTTCTCTCCTACAGGGTCCGCACCATGAGGCCCAAAAATCAAGCAAAACCACTTTACCCTTAAGGTCGGCAAGCTCCATGGTTTCTCCATTTGGGTTTTTCAGGGAAATGTTTGGAGCAACATCTCCTACCGAAGGAGGTGGCTTTGGAAGCTGATTATAGTAATGAATAGCAAGAGAAGATTCAGGAAAGTCTTTGTAGAATTTTCTGGCCAATCTTGCAGAGTAGCTCTGGTCGAGGTTAATGAAGATCTCCATTCCGGCAGAGTACATGACCAACTTGGCATCACCTGGAGGGCTTTGCTCCATAAATTGGTCGAACCTCATTTCCCAGTTTTTTACGTTTCCTCCCAAATAACGCTGGAAGTAAATACTGAGCTTGGTTTTGACCATTTCCCCGCTAAGGATTTCTTCATCCTTAAGGTCCTCAATATCAAAGTAATCGTAGTTTTTCACCTCTTCCCCTTTCAAAAGGAGCCCTGCCATCTTACCTATATAGGTCTGAGAGTTTTCAGCATTAAGTTTATATAATGCCTGTTCCTGGTCGAGCATTATGGAATCAAACTGCAGTTTTAGGGTTTCCATTCTCTGGCTGTACTCTTCGGGATCGGTGCGCTGGACCTTGGTCAACTGCTGGGCTTGCTTTCCGATTTTTTGAACCCCCTTGTTACCCCTGAAAATGATATCCTGAAAGCTGTCAAAAAGCTTATCCTCGGAATCGGGATCGATAGAAAGATCCTTCCATTGCCCCCATTCCCCGGTGAGGGCCAGGGATTCATTTCCATAAACAACCACTCGGCTATTATCCTGATCCTTCCCCAAGCGGTAATAACCCCTCTTTAGATCAGTATCGAATTTGAACTTCCCTGACTTTAATTCAACGCTGTCAACGAACTGGGGGGTGGTTCCGAGAAGGTAGTAAAGCTTCAGAACAGAGCCTTTGGGAGCATTGTTAAGCTTTCCATCAATTCCAGCATATAACAGGAGCGGGGCGGAAAGGACCAGAAAAAAAAACAGGGAAAAAATCCTCAAAACCTGATAGAAGTGTTTCCTCAAAACTACACCGATTTCAAAGAAGTTGAACCTAATTGGCATTAATTTAAACTTCCCTTAACATTCGAATACTCCTTGAGGTCACACTCAACAGCACCCACAAACATTTCGGCACGGATCTTTACAGGCACCCTTCCCGGGGTATCGGAAAAATAGACGGTAATGGTATTCTCACCGTCCTCGAACATTTGATTTCCAGGCATTAAGGGAGTGAAAACATGGGTATTCATCTTTCCGAACTTGGTCTTTATACGTTTCACTCCGAGATACTTGATCTCGAGGGTGTAGGTCGAGTCTTCGAAAAAGGCGGTCATTGGAAACTTATATCCGGGATTAATCTTAGTGAAATCCATGGCCCGGATGGCGTAAATTCCAGAAACTATATCAAAGGAGTTGTCTTTTATCTTATAGTTCTTGTCTCGATCCAGTTCTCCTTCCTTATTTCTCCTTACAACCCGCACCTCTTTCTCAGAGTGATCAAAAAATGTGGTTTCCCTGATAACGTATTTTCCTTCTTCGATGCTTCTATAAAATTTTTGTGGAAGCAAAGTTTCCTTGTCCATATAGGATCTCCATGTATCCCTGATCCTCAATATCATATCAAAAGCCCCAACCGACCTTCCAAAAACATTGACCTTGTAACAATCTCTTTCCTTTACCTCATGCATCTTATTGTCAATGGTAATTGTGGCTTCTCCAGCATTAAAAAAGGAATAATGGACCCTATAAACCAGCTTTTCACCATTAACAAACCCTATGTTCTGCTGCTTAATTGGGTAAGGATCATATCCAAAGGAAGATGCTAGGAAAATACCAGCTATTCCGATCAATATGGTTTTAATGGATTTCAATTCCGCTCTTTTATTTCAAGGATCATTCTACTTAAAGAACCATTATATCTCTCTTTCAATTCTTGTTCCAAGATCCCCCTCTGAGAATTGTATCTCAAAAAATCCGCAAACAGGGTATTATTCCAGGTGATCCTATCAGATTCCAACCTGACGGTATCGTTCCCAACCATTTCGTCCCAATCGCTCATAACACCCCTAATTGCATTTTCTTTCAATTCTCGCTTTTCATGCATCACCATAGTCTGGTCCATAGATCTGTAGGTACTATCCAAAATTGGTGCCATTCGAACCATGAAATCTGAAAAAGCTCTAATTCGGTCCTGCCGGGCAATATATTTCTCCAACTGGCCTGAGCTGTCTCCATATTTGTTCCTCAAAAAGAGAAGAGCTCCTTTATCCCCAACAAAATTTGCTAGGTTTTCATTGTATTGGACAGAGTCCTTGATAAAGACAGTGCCATGAAATAACTCGTGAAGGATCAAGTTGGCTAAAGCCCCCTCCTTTCTCTTTAACATATTTGATAGAATTGGATCCCTGAAAAATCCCAAAGTGGACCATCCCTCAACCGGGGAAAGATCGGTGTCATAGCCTAAGGATTTTAACTTCAGGCCTTCTGCTTTTCCCTTCTCAAGATCAAAAAAACCTTTGTAAGGAAACTCTCCCAATATCGGGAAGCTCCAGGTATATGGCTCAAGCGAGAATTCAGGGCAGGCCGTAAGGACCCAAAGCGAGGGTTTACCCTGCTGATCAAAGTAATTGGTATAATTATCAGACTGACTCAGTCCCAACTCGTTGAATCCAAAATCCCGGATCTCCTGAATAAGCTTGAGCTTGGCCTTGATGGTATCGTGAACCTCCTGGGACCGAAGGATGATCTCAACCTCCTCAGCCCCAAGAATTATGCTTAACTGACCCTTTAACTGACCCAGGCCATATCTAAGGTGTCCAAAATTAAAAGCCAATAAGACAAAAAGAAGGGTCAATAAAACCAGACCTATCTTCTTTATCATTTTGCGATCCTGGTTAGAAAGAAATCATGTTGGTATTTGACATATAAGCCGAAAGAGATCCCCGAGAAGTTATTATTTAGATTGATATAGGGTTCCAGTCGCGGCGAGATCTCCAGTTCATCCCCTACTTTTATTTTTCCTAGAACTCTGAAGATCAAAATTTCTCTTTCGGGTTCCAGAGCATCCGGTTCTTTCCAGTTTCTTGAGACCGACGAATAAAGATCGCCCCCACTCCAGGCCACCCACTGATCCCCTCTCCAGTAAGTGATCATGAAATCATTAAGGTGAGTCACAAAAGTCAGGTTGAACATAGTCCCATATCCATTAGTCCATGGGCTTTCGAGTGGTTCGGCATCATAACTTCCATAAAGAGCAAGATAGTTTTGGGACCTGATGGCCTGCACAGCCTTGGCCCCGGGAAAGCGAAGGGTGAAATTACATCCAAAGGCAAAGTTCTGAACGGTTTTTGCAGGCAAAGAGTCATCATCTATCTGCCCACCTACATGGGTAGCTAGCCATTGACCAAGTAAGGTCCAGGTGAACCTCTCGGTTTTTATTGGTTTGTAAGTGGTCACAATGCCCCCTGTAAATTCCTCCCTGAATGGAGACCTGTCATAGATCATCGTGGACCAATTGACCCACCCGTCAAAATAGAATCTCTTTTTATGCCAAAGGAATTGCATCCCCTCTTCTGGGTTATCGGTCACCACTCTTTCAAAATCATATAGTGGTTCAATATACCTGTGCTCAAGTGGACCTCGAATATTTCCAAAGTAAAAAAGAAGGGAGTCGTAGTTCAGCTGTATAGAATAGGTAGGCTGCACCTTATAGTACCCCTCAGTTCCAAAGTCCCTCTGCAAAAAGACCCCAGCCCTTAGTAAAGCATGCTTTGAGGGAACATATATAAGTTCCGGCCGAAGGTTATATCCGAAAAAAGTATATCCGGTTGCAGTGCTCTCGAAATATTCGTTGTTCTTGTTATAGGCAAGACTGGAAACTCCCAGGTAGAGATTGCCCAGCATTGGCTCCGGCCTTCTTATGCGTTCATAAAAAATGGAATTGTCCAATTGGCCAAAAGAGGGAGTGATATCTGCCAGGAAAAGGGGAAGGAAAAACAACAAAAACCTCACCTTCTGGAAAAATATCCGGATAAGCGCAGATGGGCTGCGCACTGTCCATATATATTTGCCCCTGTACATAGGAATTCGCAAATTGAAAAAATAAATCCATTCAGATGAGTGATCAGGATAAGAAACTTAAAGCGCTGGAATTAACCATTGACAAGCTGGAAAAGACCTACGGCAAGGGTACCATCATGAAATTGACCGATGATATGGTGGTGGATGTCCCTGCCATTTCCACAGGTTCCCTTGGTCTTGATCTTGCATTGGGCGTTGGAGGATTCCCAAGAGGCAGGGTGGTTGAGATCTATGGGCCGGAATCCAGCGGAAAGACCACTTTAACACTTCATGCTATTGCTGAAGCTCAAAAAAAAGGAGGTTTAGCAGCTTTTATCGATGCAGAACATGCTTTTGACAAGGTTTATGCTGAAAAACTGGGGATTGATATGGAGAAGCTTTTTGTTTCCCAGCCTGACAATGGAGAGCAAGCCCTGGAGATCACCGAACATTTGATACGATCAGGGGCGATCGACCTTATTGTAATTGATTCGGTTGCAGCACTCGTACCAAAAGGAGAGCTTGAAGGTGAGATGGGCGACAGTAAAGTTGGGCTCCAGGCAAGACTGATGTCCCAGGCTTTGAGAAAACTTACAGGCACCATTTCAAAGACCAGTTCTACTTGCATATTTATCAACCAATTAAGGGAAAAGATCGGTGTAATGTTTGGAAACCCTGAAACGACCACAGGGGGAAATGCCTTGAAATTCTACTCCTCTGTTCGGTTGGATATCCGAAGGATCGGGCAGATCAAAGAAGGTCCTGATTCTGTTCTTGGAAACCGCACGAAAGTCAAAGTGGTGAAAAACAAGGTCGCCCCACCATTCAGGGTTGTGGAGTTTGACATACTTTATGGTGAAGGGATATCAAAGGAAGGAGAGATCATTGATATGGCCGTTGAAACAGAGGTGATACAAAAGTCCGGATCCTGGTTTTCCTATGATGGTAATAAACTTGGCCAGGGAAAAGAATCCGTACGTCTCCTCCTAAAGGACAACCCCGAATTATCTGAAGAGATCGAAAATAAGATCAAGGAAGCTATTCTTGGTAAGGATTGAAGATCCTTAGAAAAAATTGCATAGTAAAAGGTAAGGTCCAGGGGGTCTTTTACAGAGCCACCGCAAAATCTCAGGCAGAAGATCTCGGATTGACGGGCTGGGTAAAGAACCTGAACGATGGTTCGGTAGAAATTGAATGTCAGGGAGAAGAAACCTACCTGAACGAATTCCTGGATTGGGCCAAAAAAGGACCGGATTGGGCAAGAGTTGACGACTTCACTGAAAAAGAAATAGAGATCCGGGAAGAGTCCGATTTCAACATCCTGGCCTGAGGGAATTACCTGATCACAAGCTTCTTCCTGGTTCTAACACGATCGGAAGCAATCTCAATAAAATATACACCGGCTTCCAGTTGTTCTAAATTCACCAATTGGGATCCCGCTCCCAAAGAAAAGGACCTGATAAGATTTCCGCTGGAGGCAAAAACCCTTATCTCTACAGATTCCTTGTTCTGGTTTTTGATTTCGAATATCCCTGAGTTTGGATTAGGAAAAACAGATATGCTTTGGTTGAGTTTATCTTCCAATGAAGTAATGGGAACTGTGATCAACTTACATATGGTATCACTTCCAATTATATTCGTTGATGTCAGACAAACCCGGTGAACTCCTCCATGAACAAAAGCATAAAGCGGATCTTTGTCAGTAGAGGTGTTCCCATCATCATCGAAGTCCCAGAAATATGTGCTGGGATAGGTAGGATCTTCCGCAGAAGTGTTTGTGAACCAAGCCAAAGTTCCAGAGCCGGTAAAAAAATATCCTGCGGTTGGAAAAACCACAGAGGGCTTAATGGTTATGACCTTGGTAAGAGTATCATTTTCATGAACCTCATCGGTTCCAGCACTTGGATTTGATACCCATGAACGGAGGGTATAGGTGCCAGGAGAGCTTGGTTGCCAAGGAACATTCAGGTTTACTGTGTCCACATCGCCCTTGTTGAGGCTTAGTCCGGTCACGGTGGTTTTGTGGGCCGTACCTCCGTTAACACTATAGTATACGTCCGCGGAGTTTACCTGTGTTTCCTGCCAGTTTTGAATGATTGATGTAACGGCGAAAGGCCCTGCATTTATAAATTCTTCATCAGAAGGAAAAAGGATCTTTTTGGTAGCCATATCAATATTGATGATGTCATATCCGTAGGCTGCCTGGTGAATCTGGCGGGTTTGATCATTTTGTACCCATGCAGCTATTCCCAAATCGAAGAACTCTTCCACTGAGTGCTCTATGGTATGGTCAATTGGGTCAAACCCATTGGCTGGCTTTCTAAAATTCCCTTGAAAAGTGTATGATGTGTTTATAGAAACAGTATCACCGGCTGAGAGGGCGCCCAAATTGATCCCATCCTCATCAGGTGCAAATTTCTTCATGACATGGTAAAAGTCCGTTTCCAGATTGGACATCCAGTTTCGGGTAGTATGGTATTCAAAAATTGCCAATCTAAGTTTATTGGTTCCCGTAAATGGGCCAGTGCAGATCACATCCACATCAATTTCAACCGTTTGGTTCCGAACCGCGTAATCAACCTCGATCTTCATATTGGTTGTTGCATTGTTATAAAAGATATCCCGTTGCGACGCGGTATAATTGATAGGGTTTCCCGCATTCGTACCCATAATATAAAGAAGAGGGATACCCTGGCCGTTATAATAAAGCCTCCGGTTCCCACCTTCAGTGGTGTAGTAAGGATCTCCTATTGAAGGAAAGTACATCTGGTATTTCAGGTAGACCTGCTTGTGATTAGCTGAATTAAAAATTTGTTGAAGGTTAATATTTCCTGGGCGGCAAGGTCCGCAGGTAGAACTAGTGATCACCTCGTGCATAGGGACTCTCTGAAATTGAGACTTGGAGCTCAACGAGAAAAGCAGAAAGGTGATAATCGCTAAGGCTAATTTCATTTTCATCTTGATAAGGGCACAAAAGTACAAACGGCTAAGAACCGCTTCATGTTTTGTATCGCCCAAATTGGGGTAAAAAAAAAGGGGCCGAAGCCCCTTTGACTATTTAAGATTCAACTTTTTAACCGACTCACCTCTAGAGGTCTTGAGCTTAGCAAGATAAAGCCCGGATGCATAACCGGTAAGGTTTAGATCCGTCTCACTGCCAGCTTCAATAACATATTCTCCCAAGATCTCACCAGAAGGACTAACTACCGTCATTACGATGTCCTCATTGAACTGGTTTTCTATGTGGAATAACCCTTCAGATGGATTAGGGAATACCGACACGCTTGACGCGATCTCAGCAGCAATACCTGATAGAGGAACTGAGACCGACTGACATTTGGTATCACTTCCAGCAGTATTGGTCACTGAAAAACAAACGGTGTACAATCCCGCAGTGGAATAGGTATGTGAAGGCTCCTCAATAAACTGTAGCGGAGAACCATCACCCATATCCCATTGGTATGTGTGTGAAGCAACAGGATCTTCACTTGAAGTATTCATGAAGTCAACAGATAACCCTGAACCACCCCAGGTAAAGTCCGCTACTGGAGCAACCACTGCGTTGTTTACAGAAACCGTAATGGTGATTGTATCATTACAAGCAACCTCGTCCATCCCGCCATTCGGATTGGAAGTCCAAACCTTCACATCGTAATTCCCTGCAGCAGAAGGGTTCCAGGGAGTACTATGAACCTGAGTCATATCATCTCCAATATCCATTGCGAGAGAGGACAAACTCATGGTCTGAACAGGTCCATTATCGATGCTGTAGTTATAATCCAAAGTATTCAGAATGGAATCCTGCCAGTTCTGGAAGGTCGCTTCAATATCGAATGGGGCATTGTTTAGAAAAAGAGTTGTTGGTGTCAGAACCTCTGTTGTAGCTACATCTTGTTTGATAATATCAAATCCATAATCGGACTGCTGGACAACTTTGGTCCCGTTATCCTGAACAAATGCAACGACCTGAAGATCAAAGAACTCTTCTATACTGTGTTCTGTAGCATGATTTATAGGATCATTTGCACTGTTGGAAAGACGATAGTTACCATTGAAGGTGTAAGTGAAGTTGGTGGTGAACGGAACTCCTTTAACCAATGCCGGAAGAACCGTACCGTTTGCATCCGGTAACATTTTCTTCATTACATTATCAAACTCGGTTTCCCCATTTGATTTGACATTATTAAAGGTTTTTTGCTCGATTATCGCAAAGTGGAGAACCTGCCCAGCTGGCCAATCAGCAAATGGATGGATCGTAACTGTGGCATCAACCTGCTTACAGTTCACCTCATAATCCACGTCGATGGACATAAAGGCTGGAACACTCCAGAATGCGTCCCTTAGGGCTGATGTATAGGAATTTGAATTTCCATCCCATTGACCATCAACCTCGAGTCTGGGTACGGAATTGATACCGTAATAATTCCTTCTGTCATTTCCTTCGGCCGTGTAATAAGGATCACCCGTTCCTGGCCAACTCATCTGATATTTCAGGATGATCTGTCTCTCAGGCTGGGCATTCCATATCGAAGCAAGGTTAGCATTTCCAGGAGCACAAGGTCCACAAGTGGAACTTGTAAAAGATTCATGGATAGGAAGCCTTTGAAGGAATGTATCAACCACATTGACCAACATGGAAACCGTATCATTCACATTGTTGGAATCAGGTTGAAAATTGATCGACTTTACCCAGGCCTTAACGTCATACCCACCAGTTGCACTAGGATTCCATTTGGTAGGAAAATTGAAGTTATATGAACCAAAAGTGGCAATATTCAATCCGGTGAAAGTGTCGATAACCGCAGTTCCGCCATCAATCGAGTAAGCTAACTCAAGATCTGTAATGGTTGAATCTCCAAGGTTGGTTAGATCTCCATCAATATCAAATGGAGCAGAGCTCAAATTATTATACGTAGCCATGTTCAATCCACTCATTGCCACATCGTATCCAGGAAGGTTAACGCTACAAAGGGTCGCATTATAGGTTGATAGCACCTCAGCAGCGCCAAGGGCCCTATTGTAGATCCTGAACTCATCCATGCTTCCGCTCAATCCTTGAAGACCAGTTCCATAGGAACCTACCTTGAATGGCCCACTACCTGAAATGGTGATAGCTGGTTGAGCCACAGGAGTTCCGGCAGCACCATTAATATATGGAGTAATGTTACCCGCAACCGCATCATATACCAAGTGGACAACTACCCCCGTTGCAGTTAAAGCTCCGGTGTTAACCGGGACCTCGTTAAATCCGCCCCTAAGACGAATGTTTCCTGCTCCGGCAATACCTCCAGTAAAACACCTGAAACTACCAGCTGTATTATCACCAAAGAGATAATGCAAGGCAGTGGTTTGAGGAACACCGCTAACCCAAAAAGAAATGGTCCATGAACCAGAAAGTGAGGTGGTCCAACCGGTGTTGACGTAGTCAGTTGCCGTTGCTGCTCCTGTTCCCACAAGAGCACTCTGGAATTGACCGGTACCACCTTGGGTCAGTCCCGTACCTACAATGGCAGCGGGGTTTGTCCCAACAGGGGAACTGGCACAATCCGAAATTACGGATCCCGCTCCGTCAAACGTGTAATACATGTTCTCAGGAACGCTTTGGGCAAAACCAAGACTTGCAAACGCAAATACAAGCAGCCCGGAAAGGAAAGTATTAAGTAGAATTTGCCTCATAATGTTATTTTTTCAATCCTTAAAATTAAAAAATTGGAGTATTATATAGGTCATTTTTTCTATTAAGAATCATAAATTTTTGTAATAGTAAGATTGGAAAAAGTTAATAGGATCCTCTAACGGACTGCTTTGGAAAATTCCCTTAGTTTCGAACAAAAATTGTCAAATGATGAAAACATGGTTTTCGGCAACCTTTTTAGGCATTTTATTGGTTGTCAGTTGTAAGCAGGAAAACTCAAATGAATTGATGCAGGAAGTAGAAAAAAAAGGAGATAAGATCAGTATCCCCTTCAAAAAATATGTTCTTGAAAATGGACTGACCCTTATTGTTCATGAGGATCATAGCGACCCGGTGGTTAAGATTGATGTAACCTATCACGTAGGCTCAGCAAGGGAGGAAATAGGAAAATCTGGATTCGCTCATTTTTTCGAACACATGATGTTTGAAGGAAGCGAGCATGTAAAGGATGGTGAGCATTTTAAATTCGTGACGGAGTCAGGTGGAACCCTGAACGGAACAACCAATAAGGATAGGACAAACTACTTTGAGACGCTTCCTTCCAATCAGCTTGAGGTTGGACTTTGGCTTGAGGCTGATCGTATGGGATTTCTCCTTAATGCTGTCACTCAGGAAAAATTTGAGATCCAAAGGGAAACGGTAAAGAACGAAAGAGGTCAGCGCTATGATAATAGACCTTATGGCCTTGTTGGTGAAGAAGTTGCAAAAAACCTTTACCCCTATGGGCACCCATATTCCTGGCTGACCATTGGCTATATAGAAGACCTTAACCAGGTCGATGTTGATGATCTCAAAAGGTTTTTCCTCAGATGGTATGGTCCAAATAATGCCGTCTTAACAATAGGTGGAGACGTAGATGCGGAAGAGGTGCTGGAATTGACCAAAAAATACTTCGGGGCCATCCCGAGAGGCCCTGAAGTCAACAACCAGCCAATCAGTATTCCAGAGTTGGATACGGATCGTTACGTTTCCAAGGAGGACAGGATCAAAATGCCCTTGTTCCAAATGGTATTTCCCTCTATGCCCCGATATGATGACGAGGAATATGCCCTGGACTGCTTTGCAGAGATTTTTGGATCAGGCCAGACCTCCATACTCTATAAGAACCTTGTGAAGACCCAGAAAGCCGTAAACGCATTTGCCTATAACGCGACTTATGAGCTTTCCGGCGAAATGACCATGGGAGCCATTTGCAAGCCTGGAACCAAACTTGATTCGATTGAAAACATAATTCGCGAAAGCCTACTTGAATTTGAGAAGAGAGGGGTTCAAAAGGATGACGTGGACAAATTCATCGCACAAAGAAAATCAAGAGCGATCTTCAGTCTTGCAACTGTTTCGGGTAAGGTATCACAACTGGCTAGCTTTCAGACCTTTACAGGTGATGCCAATTTTATTGCACAAGATCTCAGCAACCTCGAAGCTGTCACACCTGAAAAGGTGATGAAGGCTTATCAAAAGTATGTTAGAGGAAAAAACTGTCTTGCTCTCAGCTGGGTTCCAATGGGCCAACTTGATCTTGCTGCCGCCGAGGATAACTATGTCATCGATTCATCGAATTATATTCCGGGAGCAGATCAATACGCCGACCTAAAAGAGAGACCGGTTCGGGATGATCTTGAAAGGAGTAAAAAACCGGCATCAGGTCCGAATCCTGTGGTTCATGTTCCCGATTTTTGGAAAGCAAATTTCGATAATGGTCTAAGGATAATCGGAACTAAGGATGATGAGATCCCAGCGGTATCCATGGTCCTCTCAATTGATGGTGGACATAGGTTTGTTGGAAACCCCGAGGAAAAAGCAGGACTTGCAAGATTGACAACCAATCTAATGAATGAGTCCACTGAAAACCATAGCTCGGAAGAAATGGCGAAAAAACTGGAGTTGCTGGGCAGTTCGGTTTCCGTATCCTCTTCCATGAATGGGGTCTCTGTCAGCATTCAATCATTAAGAGAAAACCTAAGTGAGACCCTGGACTTAGCCAAGGAGATCATTTTCAAGCCGGCTTTTAATGAGGAGGATTTTGACCGGCTCAAGGATCAGCAGTTGCAATCTGTAAAAGACAGGGAAAACCAAGCCTCTGCTATCGCCTCGGTCAGTTTCTCCAAAATGCTGTACGGATCTGGAAACTACCCTGGAAATCCAGTCTCAGGATGGGAGAATACCCTCACCACCATCACAAGGGATGAGGTTAAGGATTACTATAAAACAAGTTTTATTCCCGGAAATGCCAAATTGGTGGTGGTAGGAGATATTGAAAAGGAGGAGGTACTGAACTCTGTGGCCTTTCTTAAAGAGTGGGCCGGGGAATCGAAGGAAGTACCTGAGAATGCCGCTGTGCCTGAATATGATGGGAACAAGATTTACCTCATCAATAAAGAAGGAGCCGCTCAATCAGAGATCAGGATCGGTTATTACACTGGCATCCCATATGACGCCCTTGGGGAATATTATATCATCAACCTTACAAACTTCCCCCTCGGAGGTGACTATAACTCAAGGATCAACCAAAATCTCAGAGAGGATAAGGGATATACCTATGGAGCCAGGAGTTTCTTTTCAGGTGACCCCTATGGAGGCTATTTCCAGGCGAGCTCTTCAGTAAAAAAGGAAAATACAGGAGATGCGATCTCGGAGTTCATGGATGAGATCCTGGGGTACATTGATGGAGGAATCACTGAAGACGAACTTAGATTCTTGAAAAGTTCCATAGGCCAAAGGGAGGCCCTTAAGTATGAAAGCCCATTTCAGAAAGCCCGTTTCCTAAGCAGGATCCTTCAATACGATCTGCCTTCTGATTATACAGATCAACAAAACCAATTATTGCAAAAGATAAGCAAAGATGAGCTTGATCAGGCGGCAGGCAAGTGGATCAGCCCGGAGAAGTTCATCATTCTGGTTGTAGGTGATGCTGAGTTAGTAAAACCTCAACTTGAAGATCTGGGCAAGGAGATCGTAGAGCTTGATATGAATGCGGATCCTATATAACCGAAGCTAACAGGTCAGCTTGGGTAATGATCTTGATTTCCCCATTGTCCCTGACCAAAAGAGCAGAAGTACCCTGGCTCATCATCGATGACATCACATCCACTGTTGTCCCGGCGGCCACAAAAGGAAATGGTTCACCCATGACATCCGAAACGGACTTATTGGCCACTTCCGGATTTTCAAGGACTTTCTTAAGGATCTTGGAATCGGTAAGACTTCCAACGAATTCTGTTCCATCGGTCACCGGAAGCTGAGAAATGGCTTTCTTCTTTAGAAGATCCACAACATCAGAGACGCTGTCATCCTTGCTAACAGTAATGAGCTTTCCCTGTCCACGCACAATCTCTGCGGCGGTGGAAAAATGCCTGTTCTCCAGGAATCCACGCTCTTTCATCCAATCATCGTTATAGATCTTGTTCAAATACCTGGTGCCATGATCAGGCATGATGATAACCATGATGTCATCCTCCGTAAGGTTTTCCTTTGCATATTCCAGGGCACCAAAAACCGCGGAACCGCAAGACCAACCAAGAAACAAACCCTCTTCCCTTGCCAACCTTCTGGTCATGACCGCGCCGTCCTTATCTGTGACCTTTACAAAGTGATCGATGACATCAAAGTTTACATTCTTTGGGAGAATGTCCTCCCCGATCCCTTCTGTCAGGTAGGGATAGATCTCTCTTTCATCAAATTCGCCGGTCTCTTTGTACTTTTTGAAAACCGACCCATAGGTATCAATTCCAACAGTAACAATATCAGGGTTTTGCTCCTTGAGATATGAGGCTACTCCGCACATAGATCCTCCTGTTCCAACCCCTGCGGCATAATGGGTTATTTTTCCCTCTGTTTGTTCCCAAATCTCCGGACCGGTGGTCTCATAATGAGCCTTGGTGTTAGACATATTATCGTATTGGTTCGGGTAAAAGGAATTTGGAATTTCCTCATTGAATTTTTTGGCAACAGAATAATAAGACCGAGGATCATCCGGAGGGACAGCGGTAGGGCAAACCACCACTTCTGCACCCATTGACCTCAGGATATCTATCTTTTCTTTTGATTGCTTATCAGCAAGAGTGAAAATGCACTTATATCCTTTTGAAATTGCGGCCAGGGCCAGACCCATTCCAGTGTTCCCGGAAGTTCCTTCAATTATGGTTCCACCGGGTTTTAGCTTCCCTTCTTTCTCAGCATCCTCGATCATTTTCAATGCCATGCGGTCCTTCATGCTATGCCCCGGGTTGAAGTACTCCACCTTGGCATAGATGGTTCCAGGGACCCCTTTGGTTACGTTATTCAATCTTACAAGGGGGGTATTTCCAATGGTTTCAATGATGCTGTTATAAACCTTCATGAAGGGGATTGATTTTTTTGCAAAACTATTGAATAGGCAAAGGCCTAAAAAGGATTGACCCTAATTATTTTGAAGAGTGGGAGCCAGAAGATACAGAACTGCCATGCGTATGGCAACACCATTCTCGACTTGATCAAGAATTATTGACCGATTGGAATCAGCAACATCAGAATCAATCTCCACTCCCCGATTTATGGGACCCGGGTGCATGATCAAAATTTCCTTGTTCAAGGAATCGATCATCTTTTTGTTTATCCCGTAGTACAAAGAATACTCCCGAAGGGAAGGGAAGGCTCTACTTTTCTGCCTTTCCAATTGTATCCTAAGGATATTAGCGACATCTGCCCACTCCAGGGCGGCTTGTACATTCACTTCCTTTTTCACTCCCAACATTTCAATATGTCTGGGGATTAGTGTGTTTGGTCCCGAAACCATTATTTCTGCACCCAATTTCTGAAGAGCAAAAATGTTGGAAAGGGCTACCCTGGAATGAAGGATATCTCCTATAATGGCCACCTTCAACCCTTTTATCCTTCCCTTTTCTTTTAGAATGGAATAACAATCTAAAAGAGCCTGCGTGGGATGTTCATGGGTTCCATCCCCGGCGTTGATGATGGTCGCATCTATCTTTCTCGATAGAAAGTGGCAGGCACCAGGGCTTGAATGCCTGATGACAAGCATATCCACTTTCATCGCAAGAATGTTATTGATGGTATCCAGCAGCGTCTCCCCTTTTTTCAATGAACTCGCTGAAGCCGAGAAGTTTACGGTATCAGCTGATAGCCTTTTCTCCGCCAACTCGAAGGAAATCCTTGTTCTGGTGGAATTTTCAAAGAAGACATTGGCAATGGTGGTGTCCCTTAAGGTGGGTACCTTTTTTATCGGCCGGTTTATCACCTCCTTGAAATGATCGGCCATTTCAAAAATTGTTCCCAAGTCCGAGCTATTCAGCTCATCAGTGCCAAGAAGATGCTTTACACTAAGCCTGGACATTTCCGCTTTTTGAATCTACCAACCATACTTTGCCATTCAGCCCATCGGGTTCATTCCATTGAACCTCTACCCTTTCGGTTTTCATGGTGTTCACCTGCTTTCCAACAAAAGTTGCCGTAATCGGTAATTCCTGAGAATTCTTTCGGCTTATCAAAACCACAAGGTGTACGGATCTCGGCCTCCCAAAGGTTATGATCGCATCCATTGCAGCCCTAACCGATCTGGCTGTGAACAATACATCATCAACAAGGATCACATGCTTGTCCTCTACCTGAAAAGGGATATTTGTTTTGTTGGCTTTGATCGGCTCTTCTTTCCGCCTGAAATCATCCCTATGAAAAGTGGCATCCAACAGCCCTATAGGAAGGTCCTTATACCCGAGCTTATGTAGTTTTTTTCCAAGGATGTTTGCAACAGGAACACCCCTTGGCTGAAGGCCAATTAATACCGTATCAGAAAAGTCTTGGAAATTCTCAATGACCTGATGACAAAGTCTGGAGAGGACTATGTCGAGTTGCTTCTCAGGAAGGATCAGGCGTCTCTTCATCCTGAGGGTCAAAATTAATAATTTGAAATAACTATTCGGGCTTTAGCTTCAATATTAGTAGTTCTTGGTTTGCCTCGATCACGAAATAGGTACGATTGAAGTCCTGTGTAATTCCACTGCCCTTTACCACCAGGTTTAGTTGATCACCATTCAAATACCATTTCCCGGTAAGCTGTTCAGGAATATCGGTAGGACCAATAGCCCAAAATTCGAGGGTATTATCCCTATTAAATTTCATTCCTTCCCTTCCAAGTGCTGGCGGAAATTCCCAAGGCTCATGTCTGAACTTCCAGTTCTCATCGGTCTCTTCTTCAAAGGACCTGAACCAGGTGTAGTCAAAACAGGGGCTTAGGTCCACTTCGGTTTTTTCCGAATTCCCACTGCTTTTTTCATTCCCTTTGCAGGAAAGGATCAACAAAGCAAAAACTGCCACCAGGGTCGGAAATCTCAATATTCGTACTGCACTTCTCATTTTCATGAAGGATGGAATTTGTTTTAGTTTTGGAAGAAATCAAAAATAGGTCATTCATTGGAAAACAAGGCCTTTAAAAAATCCCTAAGCCTTTACACATCTTTACTAGAGCTTCACGAAGAAAACCCATTTAAGATCCGAAACCTTTCTTCCAAAATCTTCAATCTAGATAGGTTAGGGGTCAAACTTGATGCCGAACCTAAGGAAAAGA
>JANQSY010000162.1 GCA_028279065.1 Cytophagales bacterium | reverse complement strand
AGCCAAACTAAGTGCTGGGATAGTCTTCTGAATCAAAAGACCTCGATGACCTTACCCGTCATGGAGCCCGATAGTGCCTTTTGGTACCCTTGAAGAAGGTTATCCATGGATACCGGTTGGAATCCTGGGAAAAAGTCCTTGTATTTTTCATATGAATCCTGGATCAACCCAGGACAGATAACATTGATCCTAATTCCCGGATGGATCTCTTTGGAGGCGGATTTTACAAAACTGTGCAAAGCTCCATTAATAGTGGAGGCGATGGTAGATCCATGAACAGGCCGTTCAGCCAAAATGCCTGAGGTAAGCAAAATTGATGCAGGAGCTTTAAGGAGCTTAGAAGCATATCTGACAAGATTGATCTGGCCCATCAACTTGCTTTGGAAACCAAGAATGAAATCCTGAGAGCTTAATTCATCAAGGGGCCTCCATTTGGCTTCTCCGGCGCAACAAATGATTGCGTTGACATTTTTATTCTTCTCTAGCAGAACCCGAATGGAGTTCTCGTTTTCAATATCCACCTGGTTTTCAGGATGATTTCGAGAGGCCCCAATTATTTCATTCTTTTCAGAAAGCTTTGAGATTAGGTACCGCCCAATGGTTCCGGAGGAACCGACCAACAGAATTCGCATAAGAAGGTTTTGTTGGCTATTGCTTGATGAACTTGCTTTTCAACTCTTTTTGCCCACCCCTGATAGTAAGGATGTACATGCCGGGATCAAGCTGGCTCAGGTCGATCCTTTTACTGGAATCATTGGAATTATCCAAATGGGAGTAAAGAAGAACACCTTTCAGATCCCTTATTTCAATTAGTTGGGGTGAAGAAATCCCATCAGCACGGAAGAACAGATCCCCGGTAGTAGGATTTGGATAAACCGATAGTGAATTTGTCCCCAAGAACTGAGCAGATACAACTTCTGAATATTGGAAATCTCCATCATGATCAACCTGTTTGATTCTGTAATAGGCCGTACCCAAAAGTGGGTTTTCGTCAATTAGAGAATAATGATTTTCAGCAATTTGATCTCCCTTGCCTTCAACAACTCCGATGGAATGAAAATCGATCAGGTCAGTTGAACGCTGAATTTCGAAATATTGGCTCTCCCTTTCGGATGCAGTACCCCAGTTCACCTCGATGTGATCATTGGAAGGTAGGGCATTGACATAAAGGAACTCAACCGGAAGGAAGTTGACGAGTGGACTTCCGGACCCGAACGTATATGGGCTAAACCCATCTACACCGCTTACAGTAATCGACCCAGGAGAGCCTGGGACATTTGAGTCTTGATCAAGATTGATCCAGTTTCCTCCCGAATAATGAACAATCTTAAGCTCATCAAAGTCATTAATTACGCTCCTGACGGCGCTAGCCCAATGAAGTGTCAAGGTTGTGCTGTCAAAGTTTCCCGTTCTTGAGATATCCCAATATTCAATGGTGCTCACGTTATTGAGTCCAGGTCCAAGATTTACTACGTCAGAGTAAGGATCAAAAAAGTATTGAGCTGTAATCTCTGTAGCTGCATCTGCGCCAAACATATTAGTTAGTTCAACGGCTCCATATACCCCCTCATCGCCGACTGGAAACAAGAAATCGGTGGAACCAATCTTTTTCAAGGGGCCTTCGACATATGAAGCAGTGTTCTGACCGGTTACCGTAGCGGTATTGGTCAGGGTTAGCAGATTGCTTGCAGAGGACCCAATAACTCCGTCAATGAACTCAATATTTCCTGAAATGGTAACAGGTCCCTCCATTTGAATCTGAGGACGGGTGACCCTTGTATTATTTATTACAAGGTTTTGGTAGGTGAAGTCGTCCCCGGTTCCGCTTCCTTCATTTTGGGGCAGACGTTGCAAGTTTTCGGTTGATTGAAAATAAACGGTGGAATTATCGTTGCAATCAAGAATCCCATATCCACCGGCAGGTCGGACGAAGTTTCCTCCAATGTAGATCGCTGCGCTATCATTGAGCTCAATTTCTATCTGATTGTCCCCCGTGCAAGTGAAATAAATACTATCATCGATAACTAGAGAAGAAGTGGAATCCAGAGCTGACATGATCTTGGTTCCCCCGCTATGTTGAAAATGCAAATCCTCATCGATCCTGAATGATGAAACATTTGATATTGTGATCACATTATCTGCAACCGATCCTCCGTTGACATCAAAAATGAAGCTCAGGTTTCCAATAAAAGTTCCGTCGGTTAAGGTTAGCCCAAATGTGTTGGCCCCGCCATCTTTCCTAAAAACGGTTGAATCCAAGACAGAAACCGATCCTCCATTTATAATATCAATAGTTCCATCAAAATCATTTCCTGAGTTTATCATATTGAGTTTACCCCTAATATCAATTTCAACTCCATCTATGGTAACAGATGTATTGGCCAAACTGTCATTGATATTCAACTCTGCTATTTCATGATCGCTTCCACTCAGTGTTAGTTGATGACCCCTTACGAATGCTACATCCCCAAAACTTGGAAATTCTCCATTCGTGGAACCACCATGTCCCGTATTTGACCAGTTTAAAGTGTCCGTCCAGGACCCAGAACCTATGGAGTAGAAAAACTCCTCTACATTATTGACGCAAAGCTGGAAAGTCCCTCGATATGCAGTGCTCCCATTGTGATTGTCAACGGATATGTAATAATCATGACCGACAGTCAAACCGGTAAACGAAATGGTAAGGTCTGAATACTGAGCAGAGTACGTTTGGCAATCGATCTCAACCAGGCCCGTAGAATCCCAAAGGGCAACATAGGGATATCGAAGAGTTCCTTCTGAGCCTCCGGTGTTTACATTAATTGTCACTGAAGGTGAAATGGCCTGGAAGGTAAACCATCTGTTACTCCCCCCTGCCGTATTCCAACAAGATCCGGCATTTTTGTCAGGGGTTGCCAATTGTGTTGTGAAGGCACCATTGGCAGAACACCAACTATTGAGATCGGTGATCTCTATAGCCCTTTCATAAAAATCATACGTGACCTTGTCATTTACACATAGCGTAAATGTCCCCCTGTAAGCTGTACTTCCATTATGATTATCAACTGAGATATAATAGGTGTTTCCAGGGGTCAAGGAAGTATAATCTAATTCGATATCACTGTATTGTCCGGTATAGCGTTCACAAGCCAATTGGGTCAGTCCATCGGTATCCCATAAGGCCAGATATGCATACCTGATTGTCCCTTCCGCTCCTCCGGTTAGAAGTTCAACATTAATTTCTGCGGTGGTGGCGGTGAATTGAAACCATCTGTTGCTTCCACCAACCGTATTCCAACAGCTTCCACTGTTCTTGTCAGCTGTTGCTTGAACAGTGGTAAAGGCACCGTTTGCCGAACACCAGTTCACAACATCGAAAAGTCTATGAGCGCCCTCCTGGAAATCATAGTCCACTGAATCTTCCCAGCATTTTTGCAGCCTTTGATTGTTTACACTACGCAATTTGCCGTTGCCTTGCCTAGAGTAAAAATTACCCTTGCCATTTTCATCCTTGCTTTGCCGTTTCGTCCTGTGGTGTAAATGGGGTTTTAGTGTCCCTATTACGGCTAGTGGTAGTTCTAAGGATGATTCAAATATAGAAGTTCAGTCCATGCTTTATTAAGTGGGCTGATGAGAATCGTATGAAGATTAACTTAAAGAAAACGTGGC
>JANQSY010000150.1 GCA_028279065.1 Cytophagales bacterium | reverse complement strand
CAACTGGCCTGGTACCTACGGGCTCAGACCCTGGTGGATATCGATTGCTTCAGCAATGTCTTTGGCCAACCCATCAGTCCTTATAGAATTTTGAATATGCTCGAAGAAGAATTCAACCAAAGCTTTACAGAAAAATGATAGTCGATTTCAAACCGGATTTCTGTGATATCACCCTTCCGGATGATCATCAATATAGCATTGAAGATTATTCAAGCGCCAAGGCCAAATGGTGTTCAGGTTGCGGTGGCCACACCATTTTGAATTCTGTCCAAAAGCTTTGTCGAGAGGAACAGCTTCCCCCGGAAAAGACGGTTTTTGTCTCTGGAATTGGCTGTAGCAGTCGTTTTCCTCACTATATGAAAACCTATGGGTTCCATGGCCTTCATGGAAGGGCTTTTCCGGTTGCTTCAGGGGTCAAATTCAGGAGGCCTGACCTGCATGTCTTTGTGATTACCGGTGACGGAGATTGCTGTTCGATTGGCGCCGGCCATTGGGTTCATGCCATTCGGTACAATATGAAAATGGTGGTCCTTCTCTTCGACAATTCGATCTATGGGCTTACAAAAAAGCAGACCTCTCCAACCAGCCCTCTTGGAACGCACTCCAATACCCATCCAACTGGATCGGTTCTTCCGCCAATCAATCCCATTCAGGCAACTCTTGGTTTGCCCAACGCTTCCTTTGTAGCTCAGACTGTTGATTGGAAACCCGCCCATCTCGATGCTACCATACGCAAGGCTTTTGAACATCCCGGTTTGGCCTTCGTGAGGATCGTTCAACGTTGCCCCGTATGGATGCGGGATACTTATGAACCAACTGTAAAAGATCCCGATGCGATAACGGTTCTTTATCATGAGGACGGGATAGTTTTGGAAGAAAAGGACCTGAAAAAGTTCAGGCATACCTTGGATCATGATCCTTCGGATATTATTAAGGCCAGAGAGAAGGCCGAACTGGTCAAGGATACCACCCCAATAGGCTTGTTCTATCACAACCCAACGGCCAGCCGGTATGATCAATATGGAGCTCATAATCTGGGTATCTCCACCGAAGACCGCATAGAAGCCATCGATAAATTAATGAACCGCTACGTCATTTGACCATGGCATCGGAAAAGGAACAGAATACTAAAGTTACCGATCTGCTCTGGAGGCCGAATAGCCCGGCCTCGGAAAAAGAGACCAGAGCATTTTGGAAAAAGTTAAGGCACTTTTACCGAACCGGGGAAAAGCCCAAAGGCGAGAACGTTTCCGGCCTCTCCGGGGCTCTGGTTTTTGCCTTAGAGGACGGCGCGGATAGATATCCTTTTAAACCTCTTGGAGAGGAGGGCCCTGAGATCGGGTTTGGACCGAAAGCACCGTTCCAACTGATCGACATCCTTCTGAATGAGCACCAAAAAGAGAGCAGGGCCAAATTCAGGACCGGACTCTCCGACCTGGTAGGGGGATTGAACGAGTTGCTTCGCCTTGATGTAAAAACACCCAGGGATCAGGAGATGAGAGAAACCTATGATTTTGCTGAAGAGCTGATCGCCTTCGACAAAATGGTGGAAATGGTCCCTAGAAAAACAAGTGAAGATCATCCCGAGGCAAGGTTGAGCAGGATAAGATCTGTGATATCTACACTTCAAAAAGGCATACTTCATTACAACGAACAGGTAGCTAGCATAGTGATCCGCAAGGACCTGGTGAAGAGGATAGAAGGACTGGATATTTTTGAGGGGATCACCCTCATAGAAGCTGAAGAAAACGCCTTTGAGCAAACCGAAGCTCTTTTCAGGGAAGAGGTGAGTGCATTTGCTGAACTGATCAGAGCCTACAGGATCGCAAAACTTGAGATCAAAGGAGAATATGATGAAGATGTTCATGACGAGTTCTTCGATCACTTCAATTGGCATCGACTTTTGAATGAGGAATTGGAATTGTTCCACCCCATCCTCTTGGTCACTGAACACGATTATCTCTACGATCACCTTGGCTCCTTTTCGCAATTGATCTCCTTTAATCAGCCGATCAAACTTGTGGTCTTAAACCAGGAACACGTGACTAAGCCACAGGAAAAAATCAGTTGGGAAGATGCTTCCCGACAATCCAGACAAGAGCTGGGAGCATTGGCGATTTCCCAAAGGAACGTATTCACCCTTCAGGCTGGACTCGGTGATCCTGAATTCCTCATGAACGGCCTGGTAAAAGGGCTAAGGTCAAATTCACCTGCCCTTATTCATTTATCCATTCCATCCTTCGATGGAAACCATCGGGATAGCCTGATCTCTAGGGCGGCAAACGCAGGCAGATTTTTCCCAAGGTTGGTGGTGGATCCCGATAATGGGTCATGGATGGATCGGTTTGATCTTGAGAGCAACCTTCATCCGGAAAAGAATTGGCCAGCAGCCAAATTAATAGCCCTTAATGAGGATAATTCCAAAAAGGAGATCGATCTGGAATTCACCTACGCCGACTATAAGGCAATCTTTCCTGAAAAGGCAAATGAGTTGATGCTCGTTCCGGCCAAGTTCAAATCTGATCTTCTGGTGCCCTTGAATAAGTACCTTGAGCTTGAAGAAAACAATATCTATGGCAAAATCCCATTCATTTGGCTTAAGGATAAAAACAGGGTTTTGCAAAGAGCCGCAGTGCCCAATGTTTGGGTGGTTTCGTGTCAGGAGAGGCTGGCATATTGGAATTTCCTACTTGAGATAAGCGGGGGAAAGCAGAGCGGGAGTGAGAGTGAGAGTGAGGAGAATGTAACGAAAGAAATATCAAGACCAGAACTGGATAAGCAATTGGCTGAAATGAAAACCGAGCTTGAAATGGAAAACCAAAAGAAGATCGAAAAGATACAGGAAGAAGCGGTTTCTATTGCTGCGGAACGGTTGATCAAGGCCTTGTTGGAAGAAGATCTGGAGGGGCTGAACCCAAACACCGAGGACAAGGAAGAGCCGAAATAAAAGAGATTCTTTGTTGCTTAAAAAGTATTGGTTCCGTGCTTACCAGCATAGAATTAGAAGCGATCGATGCTGTCCTCAATCCATAATCACAAATCCAAAATCATAAATCAGCAATCTTTTGAAATTTAACATTCACCATTATCCTCTTGGTCCAATTGGATCTAATCCTCCATCAGCATTCCTCCGCAACTCATCTTTTCCTTCATTTGCGTTGTAGTAGATCCTTTGCGTAGGATAGGCGAAGTCGATGTCCTGATGTTTTGCAAAGGCGGTAAGAACGTCTCGCCAGATCAGATCCTCGGAGGACCTTCGTTTCCTGGGTTGGACCAGATATCTCATGGTCAGCATAACCCCGCTTTCTTTCACATCAACATACACGATCGGGGAGAGGGTCCTATAGAAGATCAGAAACTGCTTGGAGGCTTCCAGGAGTTTCTTTTTGGCTGAAATGCTGAATTTTTCTCCATGCTCATTGACGATCTCCAGCAAAATCTCTTCTGCCTTTTTCCAGTTGCTCTCGAAGGTGACCATGACGCCGATCTCATTCCAGATATGAGGAAAACCTTGGGTATAATTGGCTTGTGGATGCTGGAAAACGTATCCGTTCGGAATATGAATGATCCTTCCCGTGCTTTGGTCCGCATCCACCCAATTGTTGATCTCATTGATGGTGAACTGGAAAAATCGCACATCGATCACGTCTCCGGCTATTCCGTTGATCTGGATCCGGTCTCCAAGCTGCAAAGGTTTTCTGACCACAATGAACAGCCATCCGGCAAGGTTGACCAGCGGATCCCTGAGGGCTATGGCTATGCCGGCTGAAACCAAACCAAGGAATGTTCCAACTGCCCCAATCTTGTCCACCCAGATCAGGATCATGAATGTCAGAACAAGTAGATAGTAGGCATTTTTTACGGCGCGCTTCCAGAGATACCTTCCTTCATATTCCTCTTCGCTTATCCTCCTAAAAATGAATCTCAGGACAAAGGTTCTGATCAGATAAAGAACCACCAGGGTTATGGCGGTGAGGAGAAGCTTTTGGAGTATTTCTTCGCCCAGGTTGAATCTATCCTTGAACCAGTCGATCAGCTCCATGTACTAAAGGTATGATTTGTATTTGACCAGGATGTAAAGGTTAAAAAATTGGCGAGGATTCCATGTTCGCTAAAGCTGCTTTTCAACAAAATCACTGTTTTTCTATCTTTATTTTGAATTTTTAGGACTCGAAAAACCAAATCCAATGAAAACTATTCTCAAAAAACTTGAGCCTCTGTCCTTATTGGCCATGGCTCTGGCATTCTTTGTTGCCATAAGTCTGGGTTCCTGCTCTTCAGATGGAGGGGATGCAGATGCTGAAGAAACCGAAGAAGTGGAGATGGAAGAAACCTCTGCCGAAGCTGAAGAGGAAGCATCAGATCATCCCGAGGGAGAGCACCCTGCCGGAGAACACCCCAGTGATACGGATGATGATGGAGAAGAGGAGGAAGATGATGACGATGACGGTGATGATGATGACGATGACGATGATGACGAAGGAGGAGAGTAGGGGATTTAACTTTCCTCTCCTTTTCTGACAAAAGAAAATTTCGTCTTCACATAGCTTTCATTACCATCCACTTCAAATACGGGGTATGCCAGAAAGTTAATGGGCCCGGAAATGGGCAAAGGATCGGGCTTCAGATCCCTTCCCTTTGTGAACTCTATCCTATTGGCGGGATGATGCCCGAAATAATAGGTGGCTAGGGCGGTGTATTTATCCGCTTCGCTGATATCCACTGGCCACCATTTTCCTTCGGCAAAGAATTCAGCCCAGCAATGATAGCCATCTACGCCTCCCTCGTCTCTCTCAGAGGGAATGGCAGCTCCGACGGCGAACCTCGCTGGAACTCCAGCTGACCTTGCCAGCGAGATGAAATAGGAGTGGAACTCCGTGCAATTCCCGGATTTGCTATCACAAGAATAGTTAGCATCACCGGTGCCGTAGGTACCTTGTTTTGCATATCTCACTTCTTCGATGACATGATCATATAAGGCTCGGGCCTTGGTCAGAGGTGTAGTGGCCATCCTGGAGAGGATCACCTCCTTGGAGATGCTATCAAAACGACCGCCAACAGGCTGATAATTAGAAGCCAGGAGGTATTGACCGGGATCAGATTCCGTATCCTCGTAAGCAGCCTTTTCCTTTCGATCCGCCTTATATTCGATCAGGATCTTGTTACCAC
>JANQSY010000139.1 GCA_028279065.1 Cytophagales bacterium | reverse complement strand
TACATCCGCACCCAGACCGGCAGCCATTTTTGCGGCTTCGGTTCCGACAACTCCTCCACCGATGATCATAACCTTAGCTGGTTTTACACCTGGAACACCTCCAAGAAGGATTCCCCTTCCCTGGAGAGGTTTTTCAAGGTATTTTGCTCCCTGTTGGACCGACATCCTTCCCGCGACCTCAGACATTGGAACAAGTAATGGAAGAGTCCGATCTGCAGCCTCAACGGTTTCATAGGCCAGGCATACCCCTCCTGATTCCATCATGGCCTTTGTTAATGGCTCATAGCTTGCGAAGTGGAAGTAGGTAAATACCAGTTGCTCGTTCTTGACCAGCTTATATTCCGGTTCGATCGGCTCCTTGACCTTGATGATCATTTCCGCGGTGGAATAGACATCTTCGATGGTTGGCAAAATTTCTGCTCCAGCCTGGGTATAGGTTTCATCAGAAAAACCACTTCCCTCACCAGCAGTGGCCTGAACATAAACTTTATGTGAATTTTTCACCAATTCCCGCACTCCAGCCGGAGTGACGGCAACCCGGTTTTCATTATTCTTGATTTCCTTGGGGACACCTATGATCATCGCAAAAAAATTTAGGGCGCTAATTTAATTAAGGCGCCCTAATTTCTTATAATTTCTCGTTATCGTAAAGGAGATTAATTCCCTCCACCCATAAAACTGGCTCCACCCATGGATTCCACCACATTGGCCTTGAAGACCAGTTTTTGTTTTGGCTTGGTGATATCATTGGAATAGATGGAGATGACCTCTTGTCCATTTGCAACGGTCTGGGGGATATAAGACAATTCAAACGTGGCAGCCTTTCCCGGGGCAACTGACTTTGGTGGAGATAAGAAGCTCACACAATTGCATTTGCTCCTTACACTAGATATCAGAAGTTCCGACTTCCCAGTGTTTTCAATATTGATCTTCTTGACAATGTTTTGACCTTTCTCTATCGTACCAAGATTGAACTCGCTCTTTGTGACAGAAAGCACTGGAGAGGCAGCTAATTCCTCAGGTGAATACTTTGGTGCTGGTGGCGTTCTTTCAACCAGTCCCTTGATCTGTAAAACCTTAGTAGGGGTTGTGGCATTTGAGGTTATGGTGATCGATTTATGGAAATTTCCCGGACGGCCTTTACTGTTATAGCTTGCCTTAATGGTTCCTTTTTCTCCAGGAAGCACTGGTTCACGGGTCCAAAATGGGGTTGTGCAACCACAGCTTGCCTTCACCCTGGAAATCACAATTGGCTGGTCTCCGGTATTCGTAAAACTAAACTCATGAACAGCAGGATCACCTTCCTGAATAGTGCCAAAATCATGGGTTTCTTTTTCAAAATTAAATTGTCCCTGAGCAATAGAAAATACTGGCAAAAGGGAAATCAAAAGCAGAATCGAAAGTTTCTTCATTGTTTGCAAAAAATTGTTTAAGGAAGCTGCAAATATACAAAATAGAGGGTATTTTCAGCCTTTTTTGACTTATTGACCGCAGGATTGAATTCCTTATTTTTGGCATCTTCTCGAGACGATCCTGTAATGGCAAAAAAGAAAAGTATTAGCGCGGCAAAAAAGAAAGAGATCCTGAATGACTTTGCCCTGGCAACTGAAAGCAGGGAATGTAGCTATATAGGTAGGAAAGAGGTTTTCATGGGAAAGGCAAAGTTTGGGATTTTCGGGGATGGAAAAGAGATCCCCCAGCTCGCCATGGCCAAGGTGTTTCGGAAAGGGGACTTTAGGTCGGGGTACTATCGCGATCAGACCTTTATGATGGCTATCGACCAATTGACCTCTCAGCAGTTTTTTGCCCAGCTATATGCCGATACCGATGTAGGCAGGGAGCCAGCCAGTGCCGGGAGAAGTATGAATGGTCACTTCGGAACAAGAAGCCTTGATGAAAAGGGGAATTGGAAAAACCTTTTGGAGCAAAAGAACAGTAGTGCAGACATTTCTCCCACAGGTTCCCAAATGCCACGATTGGTCGGCCTTGCTTTCGCATCGAAGATCTACCGTGAAGTAAAGGGCCTCAACAAAAAGAATAAGTTCTCAGACAGGGGAAATGAGATCGCCTTTGGTACCATTGGCAATGCATCAACATCGGAGGGGATGTTTTTTGAAAGCATAAATGCTGCAGGAGTTCTTCAGGTACCAATGGTCATTTCGGTCTGGGATGATGATTATGGGATATCAGTCCCAAGGAAATACCATACCATCGGAGCGGATATTGGAAAGGCCCTGAGTGGGATGCAGATCCAGGGTGACGGGAACGGAATTGAGATCATCAAGGTGAACGGTTGGGATTACGCCGCCTGTATCGAAGCGTACCAACAGGCTGAAAAGATCTGCAGGGAAAAACATATCCCGGTTCTGGTCCACGTAAGCGAGTTAACCCAGCCACAAGGGCATTCCACTTCGGGTTCACATGAACGCTACAAATCAAAAGAAAGGTTGGAGTGGGAGAAGGAGTTCGATTGCCTTTCTCAAATGAAAAAATGGATCATTGAAGAGGGGATTGCGACGGGTAAAGAGGTAGAGGATCTTGAAAAAGAAAGCATAAAGAAGGCCAAGGATGCCAGAGCAGAGGCATGGAAGGATTTTGTGGATTCCATGGCGGGTGACCAAAAGGAAGCCCTTGAGATCCTTAAAGCCCTTGCCGATTCCAGTGGTGATGAAGAGGTTGAAGGCATTAGATCTGGCCTCGAAAAGGCTCTTAACCCGATTCGGCTAGATGCAATTAAAGCAGTCAAACATGCCGTATGGAGGCTAAGAGGTCAGGATATTGAAGGCTTGGGCAAGGCTAAAGCTTTCCTATCCAGGGTTAAAGAGCAAAACGAAGATAGATATGGGTCCCATCTTTATAGTGAATCCGATGAATCGGCCCTAAAGGTTGAACAGATCGAACCAAAGTATCCAAAGAGCCCAAAGCAAGTTGATGGCAGGGAGGTTCTTCAAGCAAATTTTGATTCCATCTTCAAGGCCCATCAGGAGGTCTTTGCCATAGGTGAGGATCTTGGAAAGATCGGGGACGTCAACCAGGGTTTTGCAGGACTACAGGAAAAGTATGGAGAGGAAAGGATCACAGACACCGGGATCAGGGAATGTACCATCCTGGGTCAAGGCATTGGGGCTGCAATGAGGGGATTAAGACCCATAGTTGAGATCCAGTACCTTGATTACGTCTATTATGCTATCCAGATCATGGCCGATGATCTTGCCAACGTCCAGTATAGGACCAAGGGCGGTCAGAAGGCTCCATTGATCGTAAGGACACGTGGGCATCGCCTCGAGGGAATTTGGCATTCAGGATCGCCTATTGGGATGCTTCTTCATAGCCTAAGGGGGATCAATGTTCTTGTTCCCAGAAACATGGTCCAGGCTGCCGGGTTTTACAATACAATGTTGAAATCCGACGAGCCAGCTTTGATCATTGAGTGTCTTAATGGCTATAGGTTAAAAGAGGACCTTCCCTCTAATCTTGGTGAATTCACCACACCCCT
>JANQSY010000108.1 GCA_028279065.1 Cytophagales bacterium | reverse complement strand
ACTTGCCATAGCCGGGATCGCACTGGCCTTCCCTCTGATCGTGAGTGCGATTAAGAGTATGCAATCCGCCGCCAAAATGAAGACTGTAGCTTCGAAGGATGAGCTTCCAATAAAGCTTTTGTATTGGGCAGTGATCGGGGCTTCTATTCTGTTGTTCTTCATCGCTGTGAACTCTACCCAGGAAATGGGCTATGGCCGGGGCTTATTGATGGCCTTACTGGGTACTTTGTGGGTATGGATGGCCGGGGTTATACTATCTGAATGTATCGGCCGGACCAACTGGTCCCCACTAAGCGGTATGACATTGATCGCCATCACAATACTCATATTCATTGCCAGTGGATTAGGTGATCGTTCAGCGGTTATCTCTGCCGTCATGGTGGGTGCAGCAGCCTGTGTGGCCATGTCCCAGGCTACGGATATCATGTTGGATCTGAAGTCGGGTTACCTTGTTGGTGCCTTACCCCGGAAACAACAAACCGCTCAATTCTTAGGCATATGGCTGGGGCCGGTATTGATCATGGGGCTCATATTTGTTTTGCACAAGGCACAGGGCCTAGGGAGTGAAAGCCTACCCGCACCGCAAGGAGAGGCTCTGGCAAGTGTAATCCGTGGCATTCTTGGTGAAGGAGTTCCCATACAGAAGTACCTGGCAGGAGCAGGTTTGGGTGCGGTGCTTAGTGCAAGTGGGATTGGTGGTCTGGGTATCCTGGTTGGACTAGGGTTTTATCTACCGTTTAACATCGTTTTGACCTACAGTATTGGAACTATTCTTCGGATAGTTGTAGATAAGGTCAAGGGCAAGCGTTTCAGTGATGAAACAGGTATTCCTATAGCTGCCGGTCTAATTGTTGGTGAAGCGTTGGTGGCGGTTGCCTTTGCCATTACTATAGTTGCAAAAGGACTTTGAGTTAGTTGATCAATCATTAAGTAAGAATTCATGAAGAACATTGGACTTGCACTTATCGTTTTGGGCTTTTTGTATGGGGCCTATCTTGCATCATTGGATCCCAGACTGGTTGATTGGACCTATATGATCATTGCGCTGCTTGTAGGCCTTATAGGAGTGGTCGTGGTGCATTTTGCAAATAGGAGTGCCAACATGGACCAGGATTCTATGAAGTCAAATATTGATATTATTGATAGCAGCATAAACAATATTGTCCAAAACCTTGATCAACTCAACGCTGGAAAGGATCAAATCCATACCTATGACATCAGCCAAAAATTGGACGAACTGCTGATCGAGGATCTAAACAATTTCGCTGAGGCAAGAAAGACCATTGGCTATCGATACAATTTAAGTGCATACGCCGATGTCATGAACAATTTTGCCAGTGGAGAGAGATACGTAAATCGAGTATGGTCTGCGTCGGCGGATGGATATATCGATGAAGTCAATGAATACTTACAAAAGGCACTTGACCAGTTCCTTGAGGCTAAAGACAAACTCAGTATGCTCAGGAAGGAATCAAAGGATGAACTGGACGATCCCGTTTAACCAAATTAAATATTCAGCTCGGGAGCTAGTGAAGCCTATCAAAAAATCCAACCGTTTATTAGGGTACCAATAATAGAAGAGTAGAACTGCATTTTCTTAATGTTGAATTAGTGTCTTTGGTCCGGTTTTGTTCTACTTCCCAACAATTCTGTGATTCGTCCCGAAAAGGACCCTAAACGTCCCAAATCATTTTTTATCCGGACATCATGATCTTATTTGGATGTAGAGAAAACCTTTACCATGATGAATAGAAATGCCATTTTGAGATTTCTACTGTCTGTATGTATGATCCTCGCTCTGTCTTCTCTAAGTCAGGCGCAATTGAATCTGCTGGGTACGACACCAGCTTCTGCAGAAAATAATGTAGCTCTGAATGCTAACATTGTCCTAAATTTTGATGCACTTGTAGACGCTACAAGTGTTAACGATTCCACTATTCGGGTTAACGGTGAACAAAGTGGTTTGCGAACCGGGGTGTTTTCAGGTGGTGGAACATCAACAATTACTTTCGATCCAACATATGATTTTTTTCCTGGTGAGGTAATCTTTGTTACAGTAACTCAGGGTCTATCCGGTACAACAGCGGGCGCTTTGGCATATGAACATACATTAACCTTTAGAGCATCATCAATATCTTCCACACCTGGTCTTATAATCGAACATTCAATCACAACATCAGCAATTGGAGCAAATACTGTTCATTGTGCTGATATGGATCAGGATGGTGATTTGGATGTATTTTCATGTTCTTATTCAGATGATAAAGTTGCATGGTATGAAAATGATGGCAACCAAAATTTCACTACACATATTCTTGATATCTCAGCAGATGGTGTTATTGATGGAAAAGTAGCAGATATAGATGGGGATGGTGATCTGGATGCCTTATCCTCTTCAATTGTTAATAATGAGATAGCCTGGTATAAAAACGACGGCTCACAAAACTTTACCAAATTATCGATAGATACGATAACCTCTCCAAGAACAATTGAAGTTATGGATGTAGATGGAGATGGTGATATGGATTTCGTGTCGAGCACCTTTTCACCAACTTCCGTTATTTTCTACGAAAATGATGGTAACGAAAATTTCACACCGATAACGGTGGCAACTGATTACAATTCATTCCAGGTTGACCTGGAGGATATAGATTTGGATGGAGATGTCGATATCTTATCAGCACATTACAGCAATAGAATACTATGGTACGAGAATGATGGCTCGCAGAGCTTTACCAGTCATACCCTGACATCTTCGGCGAGTAATCCTACAGGCATTCAGGCAATGGATGTGGATAACGACGGAGATATGGACGTGATCTGTGCTGAAGAGGGAGGAAATAGGGTGGTTCTATATGAAAATGATGGGGTACAGAATTTCACCCAGAATATAGTAGCAAGCTCCCTTTCTCAGGTAAGGGAAGTTTATGGCGCTGATATGGATGGTGATGGAGATGTTGATATTGTATCGGCGGTGCGCTTGGGAGATCAGGTTGTTTGGCATGAAAACGATGGCAGCCAAAATTTTACCACGCATATCATTGATCAGGTGGCAGACAATGCATCGGATGTTTACATTGGGGATGTTGACAGTGACGGAGATCTGGATGTACTGGCGGCTGTGGGGAATTCACGTCAGGTGATTTGGTACGAATTTGTTTCTTTCACAGACACCTTATTCATCGACACGACGGTATGTAGCGGCGGAAGCTACACTTTTCCTGATGGATCAACTCAAAGCAACATTACTTCACAGGTCATACAGGCTAGTTATTTTTCCGGAACACCCCCCCTTGATAGTGTTGTTGTAACAACCGTGGATGTCCTTCCCCTTTACTATGATACAATGATTACAACAATTTGTCAGGGCGATAGCATACTGATCTTTGGGACTTATCAAACAACCGCAGGTATTTATACCAATTCACTTTCAACAGCTAATGGCTGTGACTCAATTGAAACTATGATCCTGGCCGTCAATCCGCCGTACAGTGGTAGTCTACCCGGAATACGCCTTTGTCCGGGTGACAGTACTTTGATCTTTGGTAATTACGAGTCGGTATTGGGTACTTATTACGACACACTACAAACCGGTATTGGGTGTGATTCAGTTGTTTCTGTACAACTTGTGGATATGATTTCAGATCAAACGGTTAATGCCACACAGATGATAATTTGCTCTGGAGATTCAACAACAATTGACCTGGGATCTTCCGAACCTGGAATTAACTATTACCTGAGAGATAATGCCAGTAATGTTATTGTGGACGGACCGATCATGGGAACCGGCGCGGGAATTTCCTTCAACACTGGCCCGCTCAGTACTACAACCACTTATAACGTGTATGGAGATTTTGCTCCGGATGCGGCAATTGATCTGCCAACGGCAAATGATTATGTAAGAATCAATTCTCCGTTTTATTCTTATGGGAATGAAATAACCGTTGAAGCATGGGTTAATTATCAGGGAGGAGCTCTGCCCTGGGCTGGACAATCAACTGCAGGCAGCAATAGTATGACAACCAGCGTTTGGATCTGGCATGATAGCATCTGGTACGTAAATGATGCCGGAACGTGGAGATCTGCTACTATGCCTTCCCTGCCAATTGGATGGACGCATGTCGCAACCGTCGCAGATCCTGTGAGTACTCGTGTATATTTCAATGGTGTGTTACAGGTGACAGGGCCTGGAATTTCTACAGGAATAGTGAACAACTCGTCCTCTATCATCGATTTGGGACATGATTCCCGTTATCCTGCAGGAGCAGCTGGAAGGAATAGCAATGTTCAGTTCGATAGATTCCGTGTCTGGAGCACTGCACGAACCGAAAATGAGATCATTGCGTCAATGAATGCATGCCTTACAGGAAGCGAACCTAATCTTGAACAATTGACATGGTTTAATGAGGGAATGGGTACATCAATCTATTCCCTGAAAGGATCAAATGCGAACCTCATTAACCCAACTACTAATTGGGTGGCAGGTGAAGGATCATGTGGGTATTCCTGTAATATTGAAATGGCAACTTTATTGACTGTAGCAGTTGACACCGAAACCTACGATTCTTTAGCAATATCAATATGCCAGGGTGATAGCACATTGATCTTTGGAAACTACGAAACGATGGCAGGAACGTATATCAATAACATGACCAATACAAATGGTTGTGATTCGGTAGAGGTTATCACCCTGACGGTTAACCCGATTTCTACCGGAACAGATACAGCAACCATCTGTGATGGCGATAGCTATGTATTTGGTACTCAGACATTGACTATGGCCGGTACCTATGTAGAGACCTTCCAGAATGTCAGCGGTTGTGATTCTACTGTGACATTAATGTTGAGTGTCAATTCAACCAACAACACGACAGACTCAGCAGCGATTTGTGATGGCGATAGCTATGT
>JANQSY010000106.1 GCA_028279065.1 Cytophagales bacterium | reverse complement strand
TTGGTTACCGGATTAGGGCTATCCTGGGTGCGGAATTGGAACAAAGCATGGTATACTACCACCAAGGTGGGTTTTTCCAATTATTTCTCCGGGGTTGATTATGGTGCGCTATTAAGCAGCACGGCTACCAATCAGGAATTTGAAGAGACGATCTTTTACTCCCAGACCAATGATGTTGTTGACATCAATTTTTCCTGGGAAAATGAACTTGCCCTTAGTCCAAGGAATACTTTGAGGTTCGGTGTTCAATATCAATATGACTTCTTGGGTTTTGAAGTGACCCAGGATTCTATCATCACCGAGGACCTTTCCGAAGAAGCCCATCAGCCCACCATATATGTCGAAGACGTTTACAGAGTCTTTCAAAGAATGTTGATCAAGGCTGGAGTGAGGGCATTCCATTATTCTTTGACCAATCAATTCTTTGTTGAGCCCAGAGTCTCCTTAAACTATAAGTTATCTCCAAAGGTGACCTTAAAGGGCTCATTTGGGATCTTCAATCAAAATATTTCAAGGGTTATCCGTAGAGATGTATTTGCAAGTAATCCTGAGTTCTGGGTTTTGTCCGATGGCACGAACATCCCCACCTTAAGGTCCTTTCATTATATATTGGGTAGCACTTTCCTCATCAACAATCATTTTAAGTTGGATATGGAGGCTTACTACAAGGATAATACGGGCTTGGTTGAGTTCTTTCCTGCTGAGGGTATTTTCGCAATCAACCAGTCCAATTTCGATCCTTACTTTACCGGTGAGGGTTTTGTGCTTGGATTGGACATCCTCTTTCAGGCTCAGGCAAAGTACCATACGGCATGGACAAGCTTGACAATTGCTGCTCAACAGGAAAAATTTGAGGACCTGAATGATGGAGACTATTTTCCATCTGAGAATGATCAGGCAATGGAGCTAAAAGTGGGTTATTTGTTTCAATGGAAAAACTGGGAGTTCTCTGCAGTCTGGATATACGGATCAGGTAAGCCATATACCGCTCCACTGGGAACAATTGATGGAACAACTCCTTCCGGGGACTCGATCGAGATCCTGGTAGTGAGCGGGATCAATTCTGAGCGCTTACCTGCCTACCATCGTTTGGATCTTGGGGCAAAATATTCTTTCAATCTTGGGACGACTAAACTTCAATTGGGTATTTCCCTGTTCAATGCATATAACAGGACCAATGTGAAAGGGATAAGGTTCTACAAGGTCCCTCAGGCCGCGGACGATTCAAATATTGGTGGGTACCAGCCTGTGGAGGTGAAACAGTTGGGAATACTCCCCGGAATTTCAGCAAAACTTGAGTTTTGAGCTTTCGATTAAAAATATTGGCTCTTTTTGTAGTCCTCAGTAGTTGTGGTGTCGTTGAACCTCAGACCCAGGACAATATTGTGAGCAAGGTGCATATTGCCCCCGGCCCCCTGGATAGCCTGAATTTTTATTTTTCCTTTTTTGATGAAGACTTGGGTGCTGAGCTTGATCTATTGGAATTGGATGCAACCTTAACGGTCATTGGACCCTCAAATAGAGGTTACAAAATGAGAAGGGTGGGGGAAAGGATATTCAGGGTAAATTCTGAGGGTTATTCATTATCCCCAGGAGAGATTTTGTTCCTGTCAGGAACCACTGGAGCTTTTGACATTTCTGCAAAAACCACTATCCCAAATAGCCCTGACTCCCTGATCTTGAGTTCAAATTTGTTGAGACTAAATCCACAATATGATGGTGAAGGGATTTTCTTGAGATGGAATGAAGATGAGGATTTTGTCTGGGTTGAGGTTAAATCAGTAAGTCCCGTACAGGTCTACCCAGATAGCTACACAGAGTCTTTTCCGGATGACAGGGCCTTGTTAAGCCTGGGAAGCCCTTCCGATGACGGAGAAATCAAGATCAACCCCTGGGACTTCGAAGGCCAGGGTCGTTATGAGCTTAGGGTTTTTTGGTTTGGACCTGCAGGAAGAACCCTTTACGATGAGCCAATTCAAAGTGGAATCTTTCCAATCGGTAGCGGGATCATCGAAGGATTGGGATACTTTCAGGGATTTGATTCCGACACTTTTTTTGTTCAAGTCTTGTTTTAGGAATATTATTCGTCAAAAAGGTTTGTAAATTTCGGCTCAACAGTTGTCAAATGCATATAAAAGCAAAACGAAAAGAATCTTTAAGGGCACTTTATGCAGCATTTCAAAAGGTCGGCGCAAAAGTGGAAAAGGTTAGTGCCGTTCTGAAAAAGAAGCCCGAAAAGGTACAGGCTGGGAACTGATTTTCGATCTACCCAATCCACCTCAAAAGATTTCCTGCCAGACCAGGATATTGTTAAGGGTAATTCCCAGAATTTTTTAAGATCCTGCGTAAAGCGATTCCCCTATAGTTCGCTTAACCAATCTCCCTTCTGTAAGAAATAATGTGTTATCCCGCAAAGGATAAAATTGCAGGTTCAAACCCGGCGCTGCTTGATTGGCTCGATAACTCGCTCAACCAATCTTCCTCTCGAATCCTGAAAATGGTAAAAAAATGCTCGTTTTCACTAGGTCAAGTGGACCTGTTACACCGGAAGCCCGGCCCTGCTTGGTTTGGTGGTTCGATAACTCACTCACCAAACCTTCCTCTCAAAACCTAAAAATGTCCACCGGACATTTTCTTTACGGTTTCTCGTGGAGGATATCGGATTCGAACCGATGACCTCTACGCTGCCAGCGTAGCGCTCTAGCCAACTGAGCTAATCCCCCAAGAAGGGCGCAAATTTAGAACAGATTCTAAAATGGCCTTACCGCCCTCACAAATATTTTTTGGTAATAATTTGAAAAAAGATTGTTCTCAACCACCCCTAGAGAACTGGATGCATGGATAAAAAGTACCTTTTCCTTTTTGATTACCTGGGTCACAAGACCCACATGGGTGATCTTCTTTTTTTTCTTTCCCGCGGCAAAAAAAACCCAGTCTCCTTCCCTCAAACTTTTTTTTGAGACCTTCTTTCCGACCTTGCTTTGCTCATCCGAGGTCCTGGGTATTTGTATCCCGTTGGCTTTATAGGAAACATAAAGCAATCCGGAACAATCCAAACCTGATCTGGTGGTACCCCCCCACTTATAAGGGGTTCCCATATAACCTTTGGTCGTTCTGATCACCGAAGCTATCTTCCTTTTTTTTTCTTTTTTCCTTAGCCCTTCTGTATCCTGTATTGTGATCCTTGATCCACCACAGGAATAAAGTGCAATGGCAAGAAGCAGGAATAATACAACCCTGTGGGTGGTCATTGATCTAATCCACGATTTTGTAAATGGAGGGAAGATTTCTGCCAAATTCATTGTAATCCATTCCGTAGCCTACAAGGAACTTGTTTTCTACCCGGAATCCAACATAACGAATGGGAAATCTTTCTTTGAATATTTCTTCTTTTAGAAGTAGGGCTCCAAATTCAACAGAAGAGGGACTCAGGTCATTAAGTTGGTTGATCAAATGCTCAGAGGTAAGTCCTGTGTCCACAATGTCATCCAGAATGATAACATTCCTACCCCTTAGATCCTGATCCAGGCCAATCTTTTGCCTTACCGATCCGGTACTTGCAGTTCCCTGATAAGATGAAAGCTGGATGAATGTCACCTCATGAGGAATGGTCAGTGCCCTCAAAAGGTCGGAAGTAAAAATATAGGCTCCCTTTAAAACCGATATGAATAGGGGATTGCGGCCTTGATAATCCTTATCAATATCAGAAGCCATTTGCTTGATCCTTTGTTGGATCAGGGTTTCGTCCAGGTATGGTTCAAACTCCTTTTCTAGGATCTTCATAAAAAAAGCCTGGGGCTTTTCGCTCCCAGGCATTTGCTTTATTCGGATTGCTTAGCTTCCACCGAGATGGAAACATCAACATCATCTCCCACGACCCCTGTCATCGTGGCCATTCCATAATCAGACCTTTTTAATCTTGTACTGGCCTCGAAAGAAACCATGGCATTTTCACCTTCGCCTGAAACTCCAAGAAAGGTAAAGGGCAGATCGATTGAATTGGTAACCCCATGCATGGTTAGTTCCCCATGGGCGATATATCCTTTGGGAGACCTTTCGATGTCCTCTGAATAGAATCGGATCTCAGGGTAATTTGAAACATCGAAGAAGCGTTCGCTTCTAAGATCATCATCTCTTTTATCGATCTTGGTATTGATCGAGGAGGCATTGATCAGGATATCAACGGTGGAATTTTCACCGTCTTCACCAAATGCAAGATTCCCGGAGACATCTTCGAAATTACCTACAGCTTTTGCGAGGATGTGCCTAACCCTGAATTGAACAAAAGTATGGGCCTTGTCAAGGGTCCAGTTGCCCGAAGCCTGTCCAAGATCCAATACCTCAACTTCTTCTGCATCATCTACGGCGACTGAAACCATAGCGGCGGTCTCGACTTTTACTCCGTCCTCTTCTTGAACAATCTTTTGAATTGCTATTGAAGGAGCGATCACAAGGGCCACCACAGACATCAACTTTAGAAGAATGTTTAGTGATGGTCCGGAAGTGTCCTTAAACGGATCTCCAACGGTATCACCTACAACTGCAGCCTTATGTGGATCGGATCCCTTTCCGTAATCAACCCCGTTGATAGTGAACCCTTCCTCAATCATTTTCTTTGCATTGTCCCAGGCACCACCAGCGTTTGATTGGAAGATGGCCATCAATACTCCTGCAGATGTCACTCCTGCTAGTAGCCCGCCTAGCATTTCTGGCCCAGCAACAAAACCAATAACAACAGGAACCAATACAGCCATTAGACCCGGCAAAACCATCTCCTTAATGGAGGCTTTGGTTGAGATCTCCACACATTTTTCATATTCAGCTACACCATCCGCAGCTTCAAATTTGTCCCTATCCTCTTGGGACCATTCACTTTGATCCTTTCCTTCATTTCTCCTCATTACCTCCAAAGCGCCTCCCAGGGCAGGAATGTCTTTGAATTGCCTTCTTACCTCCTCGATCATCGCCATTGCGGCACGGCCAACAGCATTCATACTCATGGAAGAAAACACGAATGGAAGCATGGCTCCAACCAATAAGCCTGCCATTACCATCGGGTCAGCGATATTGATGGTACTCAGATTGGCTTGTTTCATGAACGCCGCAAAAAGGGCAAGAGCGGTCAATGCAGCAGATCCAATAGCAAACCCTTTCCCAATGGCCGCTGTGGTATTTCCAACTGCATCCAGTTTGTCAGTCCTTTCCCTTACTTCCTTGGGAAGCTCAGACATTTCAGCAATTCCTCCCGCATTATCAGAAATAGGCCCATATGCATCGACTGCTAGCTGAATACCTGTGTTTGCAAGCATTCCAACAGCAGCGATTGCAATTCCATAAAGCCCTGCAAATTGATAAGAGATCAATATGGCAGCCGCGATCAATAGTACAGGGATGGCAGTACTCATCATTCCCACACCAAGGCCGGCAATGATATTGGTTGCAGATCCTGTAACAGATTGCCTAACAATTGAAGTTACAGGCTTGGTGCCTGTTCCTGTATAATACTCTGTAATTTTACCAATAGCGAGTCCCGCAAAAAGTCCAGCTAAAGTGGCGAAGAACACCCCGTTTGAGGAGTAGTTTGTTCCGTCAGTGGTCCAGGTTGCTGGAAGGAAGAAATCAATAATAAAGTAGGAGGCGACCACCATGACTATGGCTGATCCAAATTCTCCTGTATTCAGGGCCTTATGAGGGCTTCCTCCTTCTTTTACCCTGACGAAGAAAGTTCCAAAGATCGAGACAAGTATTCCAACCGCAGCCAAGGCTAAAGGAAGAACAACAGCTCCGAGTCCATCCATTGGCATTTCACCCACTGAAACAAAAACTGCACCCAATACCATGGTGCCAATTATTGAACCTACATATGATTCAAAAAGATCTGCTCCCATCCCGGCAACATCACCGACGTTGTCTCCTACGTTATCTGCAATTGTAGCTGGGTTAAGCGGATGATCCTCAGGAATCCCTGCTTCAACTTTTCCAACCAGGTCAGCTCCAACATCCGCAGCTTTAGTATAAATTCCTCCGCCGACCCTGGCAAAAAGAGCAATTGATGAAGCTCCCAGCGAGAATCCAGCCAATACGTTTAAAACCGTATCTACACTATCCTGATCACCTAGTCCAAACATTTGAGAATAGAGGATGAACAAAAGACTTAACCCAAGGACGCCTAGGCCAACAACACCCATACCCATGACAGAACCGCCTCCAAAGGCGACTTCAAGAGCTTTGCCTAATGAATTTCTAGCAGCGTTTGTTGTTCTCACATTTGCCTTGGTGGCAACCCTCATTCCAAGAAATCCTGCGAGGCCTGAACAAATAGCGCCAACAATAAAAGAAAGTGCGACCAGTGCACTTGAATTCTGTTCGCTAGAACCTTTAAAAGCAAGAAGAACCGCGACAGCCACAACAAAAATGGCAAGCACTTTGTATTCCGCTTTAAGGAAAGCCATAGCACCTTCTGAAATGTGCTTGGCAATATTTTTCATTTTCTCATTTCCTACTTCTTGCTTTGACACCCAGCCCGATTTCCATATCACGTAAATCAGCGCTGCCAGCCCACATAGAGGCAGGAAAAACATCAAATTTTCCATATTTGTTTAGTTATTAATTCTTGGGGGAAAAATTCAGACCGCAAAACTAAAATTTTCTATTAATTCCAGTCACTATCAAGGGTTTATTCATAAAAAATATGGTGAAAAGTAAGCGTGCAAGGATCAACATAAGCAGGGTCTTTTTGCTCGCCATTTTCTTCCTGATCCAATCGGGATGCAAGGAGCTCTATGGCCAATCCTCCCCTGATCAAAAAGAGATCCTTCTGAACAACCCAGCCATCCGGATCCAAGCAACCGAAGCGGTCAACATGATGTATAATTTTGATTTTGATGAATCTCATAAGCGGTTTATCTGGATCAAGAATGATTACCCTAATCATCCTATGGGCTACTTCCTGTTGGGATTGAGTGAATGGTGGAAGATCATTCCCGATGTGAACAATAATAGCTACGACCAGAACTTTTTGGCCTACATGGATACCACCATAGGCATGGCAAAAGCCATGGGGGATAAGAAATCAGAGAATGTAGAAAAGGTTTTCTTCCTTGCCGCCGCCTGGGCCTTTAAAGCGAGGCTAAATTCTGAAAGAGAGAATTACACCAAGGCCAGTTTTTCGGGCAGGAAGGCTTTGGAGTATCTGCAGGAAAGCAGAAAATACATTGACTGGAGCCCTGAATTCTCATTTGGTGAAGGCTTGTATAATTATTATCGGGAGTGGATCCCAGAGAATTATAAGTACCTAAAACCTGTAATGATCTTTTTTCCGAAGGGTGATAAGAAAACCGGGGTGAAACTGTTGGAGAAGAATGTCAAAGAATCCTTCTATACCAAAACGGAAGCCCAATATTGGCTGATGAAGATCTATGATGAGGAGGGTGACTATAAAAATTCCCTTAGGCTGGCGGATTATCTTCATACCACTTTTCCCAACAATCCTTATTTCCATCGCTACTATACCAAGCTGGAATTCATTGCCGGAAACCTTCAGAAGACAGAAACCCTTTCAAGAGATCTTTTGCACAGAATTGACGGCAAATGGCCTGGGTATGAGGCCACTTCTGGCAGATATGCTTCATTTTTTCTTGGTTATATCTATCAGTTCAGAGATGGTGATCTGAATCTTGCAAGGTACCATTACGAGAATTGCCTGCGGTTTGCAGAATCAAATGATGCCGAAGAAACCGGATATTTTTTGTGGGCTCAGGCATATTTGGCCAGGATGGATGATAAGCTTGGGGATAAGGAATCAGCTCTGTCCCGCTATGAGATCATTAAGGAAAAATCTGAAAGGAAATCAGAGTTGTGGAAGGAGGCCAAGAAGTACATCAAAGAAAACAAACCCTCAAAATCCTTCCTTTTCTTTTGATCAGGGGATCGGGTGAGTATTAATTTTTTTCAAGGTATTCAGTACCACGAGGCTCTCCATTTTATCGATCTCATCGAACTCCGTCAGTTTCCCGATGATCAGATTTTGGTAGGTTGCGATACTTTCTGTGATCACCTTCAACAGAACATCGGATTGGCCGGTAAGGTGGTAGCATTCTACTATTTCATCCAGTTTGTTGATATGGTCTATGAACTTCTTTACGGTCTGTTTCTTGTTGTTTCTCAATGAAATCTGGATGAAGGAGATCACATCCAATCCCAGCATATCCTTGTTTAGATCAACAGTATAACTGCTAATAACCCCATTGGTTTCCAATCGTTTAACCCTTTCCAGAGTAGGGGCTGGAGAAAGCCCGATTTCCTTTGACAACTTTGCATTTGTTATCCTTGAATTCTTTTGAAGGATACGAAGGATTTTTTTGTCGATCTGATCCATTTCCTGATGATAAAAGGTATTAATTAAGTGATTTCAGCTTTCGGCCTTAAATATGGTATGGTTTGACAAGTATTTTTGAAAAGAGTTTGACCGAAATTACAGAATGTTAGGTTTCTATGAATTAGAGGATCGTTTGTTTCTTTTCAAATGCGAAAGGCAAGGAGCGGAGTTTGAATATGGATATTAAGGATGTCATAATAGCGCCTATTTTGATTTTTCTTCTGATTCCCGGGATCTGGATATTCAGGAATCGTGAATCCGACCTATTTGAAAGGCAATTGGTAAACCTTGGCATCTCTGTAAAAATGATAGGAGCTCTGGCCATTGGGTTGATCTATCAGTTTTATTATCATGGGGGAGATACCTACAACTTCTTTCATCACTCAACCGTCATTTGGAAGGCTACCTTAGATAACCCTCTTAATTATATAAAGCTGGCCTTCAGCTCAGGACAACCTATATCAGGGCTTGGGGATTATATTTCCAGCCTTTATTGGTATAGGGACCAATCATCTTTTTTTGTAGCAAAAACAGCTGCCTTCTTTGGCCTCTTCACCCTTAATTCATACCTGGCCATTGCCCTTTGTTTCTCCATTTTTTCATTCTCAGGTTCCTGGGCCCTTTACAAAACCATGACCCATCGCTATCCAAATCTTAAGATTGAAGCAGCGATAGCATCCTTTTTTATTCCCAGTTGCATTGTGTGGGGTTCGGGGTTGATGAAGGATACTTTGACCTTCGGGGCCTTGGGATGGGTTGTTTACGGGTTTTATCATTTGGTGGTCCAAAGAAACTTCACCCGAACAGCTTTGATAGGAGGGATCATTGGATTGTATATCATCTATGTAGTCAAGATCTACATCCTTATTTCACTTATTCCCTGTCTGCTTGGGTGGGCAGTTCTTGAAAACCTTGATTCAATTAATTCAAGGGTGATTAGGTCATTTGTTGCTCCCTTTTTCTTTGTTGTAGGTGGATTATTGGCCTTTTTCTTTATGGATCAGGTGGCCGAAGAGAATGCAAAATATGATTTGGACAACCTTGCACTTACATCGCAAACCACTGCATATGATATTGCTTATTGGACCGGAAAGGGAGCTGGCTCGACCTATAATCTTGGAGAACTTGATGGAACAATCGGTGGCATCATAAGCCTTACTCCACAAGCAATTGTAGTTAGTCTCTTCAGGCCTTGGCTATGGGAGGTAAGCAATCCCATGATGTTGATCACCGCATTAGAAAGTCTTGGTATCCTTATTCTAACAGTGCTGGTATTTTTCAGAGGTCGGTTGATCGGAGTTTTTTCCTGGATTAGAAAGGACCCTTTTCTGGTTTTTTGTTTTGCCTTCTCTCTTGTCTTTGCCATAGGGGTAGGGGTTTCAAGCTATAATTTCGGATCTCTGGCTAGGTATAAGATCCCCTTGATGCCCTTTTACGTTTTCGGAATGTTTGTTTTGAATGCTTACAATTCCTTGAAAAGGGATTAAGGCGTTAAGGACTGTAGTATCAATTTTTCCCATTTAGGCTTCAAGGATGCTTTTGAATACTTATGCCCTACGAATTCCAAGCCTTTCTTCCCAAGCTCCTGCCTTAGTTCCTGATCTTGAATAAGCTTTCTTATCATTTGCTCCCATTCCTGCTCCGTTTTTGCAACCAAGCCTCTTTCATTTTGACCCAATATGATCTTGTTAACTCCTACAGGGCTACCTACCGATGCTTTCCCCATGGCCATGTATTGCAAAAGTTTAAACCCGCACTTTCCCTTGGCCCATTCGGTTTCCGGCATTGGCATTAAGCCAATATCTATTTGATCCAGGTCCTGGATCTCCGTCTGAAGTGAGAACTTTTTAAAACTGTATTTAACGGAACTGAATTCAGGATCCTTATCTGATATGATCAGAAACTCAATTTCATGGTCCTCTTGGATCCGGGAAATGCAATCGAGTATTGGGTCAAGATATTTTAAGGTCGAATGTGTGCCGGTCCAGCCGATCGTTAATTCACTTTGCTGGTTAGGGCTG
>JANQSY010000095.1 GCA_028279065.1 Cytophagales bacterium | reverse complement strand
CCGGAGAATATAAGGGTGTTGTATTTATGAATTGCAACCCTGTATATGACCATCCTATGGGTGATAAAATTGCGCAGGGGATATCCAAGGCACTTCTTTCCATTTCCACCTCGATGGTTGCGGATGAGACCGCTTCACTGGTTCAGTACATGTGTCCATCACATCATTTTCTTGAATCATGGAATGACGCGGAGCCAAAGAATGGATCCTACAGTTTGGCCCAGCCGACCATCAGTCCATTGTTCAATACCAGGCAGGCTGAGGAGTCTCTTTTAAGATTTGCGGGAAGGGATACTTCATATTATGACTACGTAAGGTCTTACTGGAAAGATAACATCTATAATTCCGAAACTGCGGAGAAGAGTTTTGACGCATTCTGGGACAGATGCCTTCATGATGGAGTTTATGAAATGCCAATTCCATCAGATGAGGGAATGAATATGGTGCCGGAAATAATGATGGATGCCATGTCCTCAGCCGCGTCCAGTATTTCTGCATCTGGCCAGGGAATGGAATTGGCCATCTACGAAAAGCATAACATCGGAAGCGGGGAAATGGCCAATAATCCTTGGCTTCAGGAAACCCCTGATCCTATTTCAAAGGTCTGCTGGGACAATTATGTCAGCATGAGTGTTCCAGATGCAAAAGCTCAGGGATTCAAGCAGGATGACCTGGTGAATGTTACAGCTTCAGGGAAGACCGTTACTCTACCTGTACTTGTGCAACCTGGTCAGGCTGAGGGAGTTATCGGTGTTTCATATGGCTATGGTAGATCTAAAGCCGGGAAAGTAGGAAACGGAATAGGAGCCAATGTTTACCCAATGGCTTCGGCCGGAGCGTTTTTGAGTTATAACGTGGCGAAAGGTGTTAGCCTCGAAAAAGCGGGCGGGACAAGGAAACTTGCTCAGACCCAAACGCACCACACCTATATGGGTAGGGATTTTGTGATCCAGGAGACCACCCTAAATGAGTATAAGAAAGATGCCTGGGCTGGAAGGCATTTTCCAAAGATCTCCACCTATGATGGGAAGAAAGCTCCAAAGCATATATCGCTCTGGAAGGGTCATAAATATCCAAACCACCATTGGGGAATGGTCATTGACCTTAATTCCTGCACTGGATGCTCAGCCTGCATAGTTTCATGTAATGCAGAGAACAATATTCCTGTAGTTGGCCGTGAAGAAGTCATCAACCGAAGGGAGATGCACTGGCTGAGAGTTGACAGGTATTATAGTTCTGATAGTGACCACTGGCAAGGGGGAGAGGTTCCTTCCGATGAACCGGAGGTTGTGTTCCAGCCTATGATGTGCCAGCAATGCAATAACGCACCTTGTGAAACCGTATGTCCTGTTGCCGCTACAACACATAGCACAGAAGGTCTTAATCAAATGGTTTATAACCGTTGCATAGGAACAAGGTATTGCGCAAATAACTGTCCATATAAGGTCAGAAGGTTCAACTGGTTCAAGTACCATGATAATAGGGAATTCCCTGATAACCTGGCAATGAACAATGACCTTGGAAAGATGGTATTGAATCCTGACGTAACCGTTCGTTCGAGAGGGGTAATGGAAAAATGTACTTTCTGTGTACAAAGAGTACAGGCAGGAAAACTACAGGCCAGGAAAGATGGCCGTAAGGTTAAGGATGGGGAGATCACCACTGCATGTGCTGAATCTTGTCCAACTGAAGCCCTGGTATTTGGGGACATGAATGATCCAAAGTCGAGGATCAGCAACATCATCTCCGATGAGAATAAGGAGAGGGCCTTCCACGCACTTGAAGAGATCAGAGTATCACCCAACGTGACCTATCTGACCAAGGTTAGAAATAAGGAAAAAAGTAATCAAGCATAGAAAATGAGCGTAGTCGTTTCATCTGTTAGAACACCGCTGATCACAGGTCGGAAGACCATGCACGATGTGTCTGAGGATATCTGTAGGTATGTGGAGAGACCTCCATCCAAATCATGGATGGTTGCAATCACCATCTCCCTGCTCACCCTTGGTTTTGGCGTGTATTGTCTTTATCGAACACTGTGGGATGGAATTGGAGTCTGGGGACTCAATAAGACCGTCGGTTGGGCCTGGGATATCACCAACTTCGTATGGTGGGTTGGTATTGGTCACGCCGGAACCCTGATCTCAGCTATCCTCCTTCTTTTCCGTCAGAAATGGCGAATGTCGATCAACAGGGCTGCAGAAGCCATGACCATATTTGCTGTGATCTGTGCTGCAACTTTCCCATTGATACACATGGGTCGTCTCTGGCTGGGCCTTTATTGGGTTCTTCCGTTGCCGAATACCTTTGGTTCCCTGTGGGTGAATTTCAACTCACCACTTCTTTGGGACGTATTTGCGATCACCACATATTTTACCGTTTCCCTCGTCTTCTGGTATTTGGGACTTATTCCTGACTTTGCAACCATTCGTGACAGGGCCACTGTAAAATGGAGGAAGACTTTTTATTCCGCATTGAGCTTTGGTTGGACAGGAAAAGCAAGGGATTGGAATCATTATGAAACCGTCGCCTTGGTTTTGGCTGGTCTGGCAACACCACTGGTTCTTTCAGTCCATACCATTGTAAGTTTTGACTTTGCCACTTCAGTGATCCCCGGATGGCATACCACCATTTTCCCTCCCTATTTCGTTGCGGGAGCGATCTTTTCCGGTTTTGCCATGGTTTTGACCCTTTTGCTGATTACGAGGAGGGTATTTCATCTCGAAAATTATATCACTCTCTACCACATCGAGTTGATGAACATTATCATCATCGTTACCGGTTCAATTGTGGGTATTGCTTATATCACAGAGTTGTTCATGGCATGGTACTCGGGAGTAGAGGCTGAATGGTATGCTTTCCGAAACAGGGCACTGGGTCCATATTGGTGGGCATATTTCTCCATGATGACCTGTAATGTGGTCTCGCCACAACTTTTCTGGTTCAAGAAGATCAGAAGAAGCATTGTGTCAACATTTATCCTTTCCATCATTGTGAATATTGGGATGTGGTTTGAAAGGTTTGTGATCATTGTGACCTCATTGCACAGGGACTACCTTCCTTCTAGTTGGGCGATGTTCACACCCACACTTTATGATGTTGGGGACTTCTTATTGACCATGGGATTCTTTTTTACGGCATTCCTGCTGTTTGCCAAATTCTTCCCCGTGATCAACATTGCTGAGATTAAAACGATTTTGAAATCTGATAGCGAAAAATCATAGCTTATGGATTTGAAAAAACATTATTTGGTTGGGGTCTTTGACGACGATGACGTCTTGCTAAAGGCCATTCCCAAGGTCAGAGAATCCGGTATCAAGATTGAGGATGTTTATACCCCATTTCCCGTTCATGGGATCGAAGAAAAGTTGGGCTATAAGCGTTCAAAGATGTCGGTGGCGGCCTTTGTCTTTGGTCTTTGCGGAACATCCTTCGCCATTTGGATGCAGACCTGGATGCTTGGGTTTGATTGGCCGATGATCATTGGTGGAAAGAATTTCATTTCAGCCCCACCATTTGTTCCTGTGACCTTTGAGCTAACCGTTTTGATAGGTTCACTGGGTATGGTTGGAACCTTTATGGTTATTGCAGGCCTAAAGCCATGGGCAAAGCCAAGGATCTTCGATCTGAGAAGTACCGATGATAAACATGTGATGGCAATTGACCTTGGAGCTAACAAAAGCGATGAAGGGGAGATCAAAAGGATCATTGAAAGCACAGGTGCAAGTGAGATTTACCGTAAAGATTTTGAAGATTAAGACTATGAGGATATTTCTGTATAGTTTTTCGATCGCTGCCTTATTGGTTTCCTGCCGTCCGGGAGGGGATTATCAAGGAACAGAATATGCCCCTAACATGTATCACTCTGTTGCTTATGAACCTTTGAAGCAGATCAAGGATAAATCAGCAGGAAACTGGGTGAGTTCAATTGATGATAACGTTGGGGAATACTATTCTTCTAATCCAAATAACCCTTATGAAATGAACATGAGGCTTCCAGTAGAGAATACCATCCCAAGAAGGAGGTATACCATGGGAAGCGGAGATGTCTATTTTGAAGCGGAAAGGATCCATAAGGATAGCCTTGCCTATAGTGCTGCCAACCTCAAAAATCCTTTTCCAGAGGGAGATGAGATGGTTTTGGCTGATGGCAAGGAGCTTTATCTGACATTTTGTTCCCATTGCCATGGAAAGACCGGAGGAGCCGACGGAAAGGTGGCTGCCATGTATCCAGGTGTTCCGAAATATGATTCCAGGGCTATAAAGGGTGTTTCTGAGGGGCATATATATCATGTAATTACCCATGGAAAGGGAAGAATGTGGGCGCATGGGTCCCAAATTTCTCCGGATGACCGCTGGAGGATAGTTAGGTATGTTCAAAAACTCCAAAAGGGGGAATCTTAAAAGCTGAACTATGAGTCAAATGGACCAATTCGAATTTACTGGCAAGCATAAAAGGAATGTGTTCCTTATCCTGGTCATTGGACTGGTGATCATGGTCTTGGGGATCTTCCTTGAAATGTCAGGTGGTGGTCATGAGGATCACCATGGGCTGTTCACCAATTCCTCTGAGCAACTTGCCTCTATTTCCCACGAAGAAGGGGGAGAGGCAGACGAACATCAAGGTGGGCACCACGCGGAGTATCACTGGTATCAAAGGCTTTTTGCCAACCTATGGATCAACAATATGTACTTCATGGGTATTGGTATAATTGGATTGTTCTTTTTCGCGATCCAGTACGTTGCCAGGGCCGGATGGTCGGCATCGATTATTAGAGTCATGTTGGCTTATGCGCATTGGATCCCGATAGGGGGTATCCTTATACTTGGAGTATTTCTCCTGGCCAACCACGACCTTTTCCATTGGACACATGGCTACCTGTACGAAGAGTTCCTTGAGGATGGGTCACCTAACCCCCATTACGATGAGATCATTGTAGGAAAAGCAGGCTTCCTCAATATGCCCTTTTATTTGACAAGGATGGTGATCGGTTTGGGAGTATGGGCAGGAGCATTTTTCCTTCTTAGAAAATTCACCCTTGCGGAGGATAATGAAGGAGGAACAAGGTACTACAATAAATCAGTGACCTTTTCTGCGATATTCATTGTCTTTTTTGCTGTAAGTTCCTCTATACTGGCCTGGGACTGGATCATGTCCATCGATACTCATTGGTACAGCACTATGTTCGGTTGGTACATTTTCGCTTCCTGGTTTGTGTCAGGAGTGGCTGCAATTACTTTGCTTACCGTTTGGTTGAAGAAATTGGGTTATCTGCCAATGGTCAATGAAAACCATATTCATGACCTTGGAAAGTTCATGTTTGCCTTTAGTGTTTTCTGGACCTACATCTGGTTCAGTCAATTTCTGTTGATCTATTATGCCAACATTCCTGAAGAGACTGTTTACTTCTGGGAAAGGTTGAATTCGCATACCTATGCTCCCTTATTTTACCTGAATCTGATCTTCAACTTTTTCCTTCCCTTCCTGTTGTTAATGACAAGGGATTCAAAAAGACAATGGTTGATGTTAAGATTGGTCACCTGCATTATTCTGTTTGGTCATTTCATTGACTTCTACCTGATGATTACACCTGGTACCCTGAAAGATCATGGCGGTATCGGATTCATGGAAATAGGCACATTCATGGTGTATCTGGGATTGTTTGCCTTTGTGGTTTTGAATGGTTTGTCGAAATACAAATTGGTTCCTGCAAACCACCCTATGTTAGAAGAAAGTGTTCACCACCATATTTAATTACCTGAGATGCTAAAACTACTTATTGGTCTTGGAGTTCTTTTAGTACTGTTCGTACTCTTCCTGTTGTTCAGATTGGGTGGAACCGTATCTGTAGTTAAGGGAACCCATAAGAAACGTGAGACATCGGCTAATAACATCAATGCCTTCCTGCTTCCCTTTTTCTTTATTGTTGGTTTAGCAGCGGTTTTTTGGTATAACGGACATCTCGCAGAGCACTTCCTGCCTGAGTCGGCATCCGAACATGGGCATTGGACGGATGAGCTCTTTTGGGTTACTACAGCCATTATTTCATTGGTATTTGTGTTGACCAATGGGGTCCTATTTTATTTTGCATATAGGTACAGATTCAGAGAAGGAAATAAGGCTACTTTCTATCCCGAGAACAACAAACTTGAGATCATTTGGACGGTTATCCCCGCCATCGTGCTTACCCTGTTGGTCCTGGCTGGGCTCAGGACCTGGGGTAAGATCATGCTCAGCGACATCCCTGAAAATGCCTTGCAGATCGAGATCAAAGGCAAGCAATTTGCATGGGAGGTCCGTTATCCTGGAAAGGACAATGAATTCGGAGCATACGATTTCAGGTTAATTGACGCTACCAATCAGTTCGGGGTCGATTTTCTCGATAAGAATGCGATGGATGACTTTATGCCTCGTAAGATCTATCTGCCGAAGGGAAGACCTGTATTCTTAAGGATCAGGGCTGTGGATGTACTTCATAGCGTATTCATGCCCCATTTTAGATTGAAAATGGATGCTGTACCCGGTATGGAGACCCAGTTCCTATTTACTCCTACCATCACCACAGAGGAGATGAGGACCAAAACCGGCAACCCGGAATTCGATTATGAACTGGCATGCACGGAGATCTGTGGTAGAGGTCACTTTGCCATGAGAATGGAGATAGTGGTTGTTGAAGAGTCGGAATTTGATAAATGGTATACGGAACAAACCCCTTGGGCAGAATCCAACATGGATTATGTAAAGGAAGCCATTCAAAAAAGAGGGACCAACCAGGCTGGTCTGAAGAAATTAGAAAACAAGAAATCGTCTTAATAAATGGAATCTCACACGGAACAAGCAGTTAGCGAGGCTCATGTGGAACATCATGATCATGATCATGATCACCACGAGGAGAATTTCATAACGAAATATGTATTCTCACAGGATCACAAGATGATCGCGAGGCAATTCCTGATCACAGGTTTGCTTTGGGCTTTCATTGGTGGATTTCTTTCTCTTGTGTTCAGAATGCAACTGGGATTCCCTGAGGCTGACCTCTCATTCTTAAAACCATTCTTTGGTGAATGGATCGTAGATGGCAAATTGGACCCGGAGTTTTATCTGGCCGCTGTAACAATGCATGGTACCATAATGGTTTTCTTTTTATTGACGGCAGGTCTTTCCGGAACATTCTCAAACTTATTGATCCCCCTCCAGGTAGGAGCGAGGGATATGGCTTCGCCTTTCCTTAATATGCTGTCCTATTGGGCATTCTTCCTTTCTTCTGTTGTTATGTTTATTTCGCTGTTCATTGAGACGGGGCATATGGAAGAACTCAAGGGGGCAATTGCAGCGGTATATAGCTTGTTGCGGTCCGATTATTTTTTGGGCAGTTAT
>JANQSY010000078.1 GCA_028279065.1 Cytophagales bacterium | reverse complement strand
GTCGACCAAAACGACACGGTGATAGGGACCATTGGTGTTTGCAACATGGAAAACGGCCTCGGCTATCTACGGAAAATGTTCGTTAAGCCCGCATACCGGGGAAGCAAGGTAGGCCTTTCCAAGGCATTGCTGGAAGTACTACTTGACTGGTGTTTGCAGCAGGGATTCAAACGGATCTACCTTGAGACCACCAAGGAATTCGTGGCAGCAAAAAAATTTTATGAAAAGAATGGGTTTGAAGAAATAGACCGATCGGAATGGCCTCCTTCATTTCCGATCATTAGGGTAGCAAAGTATTTTTTCGTCAGAAGGCTTAGGTAAACTATAAAGTGCTCAATACCCGATAACTCTCCAACGACCCTTTTTGCTCTTTTGATTGATCTGTTTGACTCCTGGCTCATTTAACAACCTGAGGAGCCTGTTGTGCTAGACAATTATTAATTCCTCTAGCTGATCAATATCCTCGATCAATTCCAAGGATATTGATGCCACTTGCAATTGGGCCTTTAGACAAACAGGTAGAAATAAAAACAGATTTTAGCATAAAATGCTAATACAACACCGACATTTTGAATAAAATGCTAAATTAGATGCTTATTTTGACAATTTTGCTATGGATTTCAAAGATCGGGAAATTATAGACCTGGTGCAGGAACCAGGTAAACTTTCCTATTCCGAAATCGGTGATAAGGTGGATCTTTCAATTACGGCTGTAAAAGAAAGGATGCGAAAACTGATCAGTTCCGGAACCATTAGTGAAAGTCTTCATATCCCAAATCCTGAAATGCTTGGACTTGACATATGTGCATTTGTGCAGGTTTTAATGCCGGTCCCTACTGAAGAAGAGAATTTTGTTGAGAAAATTGCACTTGTACCCGAGGTTCAGGAGTGTCACTACATTACTGGCGACTACTCTTATCTGTTGAAGATAAGGGTTAGAAACACAAAGGATCTCGAAAAGCTGATAGGGGAAAAGATCAAAACTATAGCCGGTGTTAAGCGCACGAATACACTCATTTCCCTCACTACCTTTAAAGAAACCCTCAGGCTCAGAATTTAAAGATATGCTATCATTCTGCCCTTCAACGATAATTATTGGTAGGCTTTGTTTGGGTCCAATGGATTCGACCAGCCAGTTCATGAAAAGTATTGCCACTGTCTTATATATAATTGTTGGATTTTCTTTCAGCACACCGCTGTTTGGCCAAAGCCCATTTGAAGGCACATGGGTGGGAATCTTGAACAAAAAGGGTTATGAATGGAATGTCAAATTGCACATTGGAAGTTTGGACAAAGGAGCTTCCCATGTTGCTCGAATTTCATTCCCCGATTGGGGTATGTTCAGACTGGCTACCGACAGCTTGAAGATCTCAAAAAACGAAATAGAGTTTGATGTTCTATGGATAGACGGTCACTTCAAAGGAGTGTTAGAAGCGGGTGTGCTGAATATCTCATGGAGCGAATGGGGAGATGCAAAAGGCAGCATGCACCGCATTGCTAAGAATTCTGATCTATTCAGGCGTGAGCGGGTTGAAACGAAAACAGATGATGGCGAAACACTCATAGGCACAATTGTATTCCCCAACAACGATCCCCCATTTAATGGAATGGTTCTCACCCATGGTTCGGGCCCCGATACCAGGACGACTGGAGCCTATATCTCCAAGGCACATCTCGCAGCCGAACACGGATTGGCAGTTCTTATCTACGACAAAAGAGGAGCGGGAGAATCTTCCGGATCGGGTTGGTCAAACTTGAGCAGACTGACAAAAGATGCCCTGGGAATGGTAGAGCTAATGCGTCAGCATAAGGAGATAAACGAAAAAAATGTTGGTATTGGAGGGAGTAGTCAGGGTGCATGGATTGCTCCAAAGGCGGCATATTCAGATTCCGACATCGCGTTTGTCTTTACGGTAGCGACACCTGGAATAACACCTGCCGAACAAAACGTTTACTCAATGGAAACAAGGATTGAATCCGCTGAAGACAAGGAATTTGCAAAAGAGGCCCTGAGATATTTATACGAATTCTACAGAACCAATGACTATGCGATGAGAACAAGGGCAATCGAAATGATCAATGAACCAAAACATGACCTAAAAAACAGCAATCTGTTTCAACGGTTTACATTCAGCAATGGAGAGATCCCGGAAGAGTCAGATCTGGGTTTCTGGTCGAAGGCCATGTTTGAAGATCCGCTGGTATGGTGGAAAGAAATAAAAGTCCCGGTCGCTTCTTTTTCTGGTGAGGATGATTTTAATGTCCCAACAAGCTTTAGCAACAAGTTAATTAAGGCCTGCCTCGAAGAATCAGGGAACCCCGATTTTGAATTGCATATATTTCCGGATGCTGACCATGGCTTATCACTAAACAATTTGGAAGAAGGTGATTGGAGAAGAATGGCAGAGGGATATGTGGAAATTATGGGCCTTTGGTTTGCCAAAATGGCTCAGAGAAACTGATTTTAGTGCTCAAGAAAATATCAGCTGCTGAGTCAACTTCAGTTACAAGGTCATAGAATACAGCCCTCTTATTCAGCCTAATTTTGCCACGACTCTGGCAATTAGCTCCCTGCGATCGTTCTTCATTGCCTTCAGGAAGTTCTTCGGAACCGCAAGCCCATCCTGATGCTTGGCCGACCAGGCTATGGTTTCCAGTAATACAGGGATCAGATCCCTACCTTTTTTGGTCAAGGTGTATTCTTTCATTGTTTTTTTCTCCTCATACACCCTTGACTCGATCACTCCAATATTCTCGAGCCTTTTTAACCGGTCCGAAAGAATATTCGTGGCCATCCCCTCCCCTGAACTGAGGAAGTCCTTGTAAAATTTCTTTTGATCAAAAACCATATCCCGTATGATCAAAAAGGTCCATTTATCTCCAAAGAAGTCAAGGGCATAACTGATGGGGCAGTTTGATCGCATCTATTTCTATTTATTACCTGTTTTTTGCAAGCGAATATGTATCTTTGAACACTTGCAATTCGCAAGTTAATGATTTTAAAAGATTAGAACCAATTCAATGGATACCCTACAGATCGAATTCGAAAAATTTAAGAAGGAACACTGGACCGATCAGGAGATCAGCAACATCAAACTTGTTATTGGTTTCGTGCAGACCCTCATGAATGACCATGACTTCGACAAGGTCCTGAAGAAATATGGAAACCCATATTACAAGCAGCATAACAGGGGAATCCCAGATGGAATGGAGGCCCTTATTAAATACGTGAAGGATTTCACCAAAAGATATCCCGACTACTGTTATGACGTCAAGCACATACATGCAGACGGGGATATTGTCATTTTTCATTCACATATCACCACCAGGAAAAAGGATAGAGGAAATGATCATCTGGGCATCAATGCCAGCGATACCTGGAGGATAGAAAATGGTCAGATCGTCGAGCATTGGGATTCTCTGCAAGCTATGAACGGTTTTACAAGGTTCCTTTTTCTTCTGATCGGAGGGAAGATCGCCAATTCAAATGGGGTCTATTGATCCATTTCTCAGGTATAATCAAGAATCGTGAACCAAACTTCATGAAAGGCATATAGGAAATTAGAAAATACAGCAAATTTGTCTGAGGGAATGAAAATAAGCCCTGCAAAACCCAATAGCTATGAGATTAAACGCCGGGATCATCACAGACAAACTCACTGAAACCAAAGAGTTCTATACTCAGAAACTGGGCTTCCGCGTGCTTTGGGAGGCCGATTGGTTTGTCCTGCTTGGAACGCTAAATGGTGAGGATACTATCTCCTTCTTAGCTCCAAATCACCCAAGTCAGGCCCTGGAGCAGTTTAAGAAACCATTCAAAGGTGAAGGGGTGTACCTGACAATAGAACTTGAGAACGTGGACTCCTATTATGAGCAACTCAAGAGAAAGGATATCGATATAGCCCTGGAATTAAGAAGTGAGGATTGGGGAGACAGGCATTTTGCAGTAATCGATCCAAATAACATCGGGGTTGATTTTGTTACCCATAACAGGCAGGATTAGTGAACTAAGGATCCCAAATCCCCGGCCTGGATCAGATCCATTTATCCGACCGTTCCAAACAATAAGAAATGATAGAATACAAGGTTGAAAAGGATGTGTCCCCCGAAGAATTCAAAGCGTTGCTGATCAAATCAACATTGGGAGAGCGAAGACCAGTTGATGAAATGGAACGTATTAAGGCTATGATCCAAAATGCAAACCTTATCATCACTGCAAGGGAAAATGGCAAATTGGTTGGAATTTCAAGATCGGTTACAGACTTTGTTTATTGCACATATCTCTCGGATCTGGCGGTTGACCAAGATTATCAACAAAAAGGAATTGGAAAAGAGTTGATCAGATTGACCAAGGAGCAAACTCCAAAGGCATTGTTGATTCTCCTGTCGGCTCCCAAAGCAGTAGATTACTATCCTCATCTTGGAATGGAAAAACATGAGGGCTGTTTTATACTGAAAGATGTGAATGACCTGAATAATTAAAGCGCAAACGAAATAAGAGCATGAGCACCATAACTTCTAAATGGGTCATTGTATTGATCTCCCTCATTGCCATACTTCTTCTAATCTATCTTCTTGGAAGGAAGTCGGTTCATGCAGAACTGATCATTGAAGCCAGCCCTGAGCAGATTTGGGAGGTCCTGATGAACGAGGAGGGGTATAAGGAATGGAACAATGTCCTTTTCCCTGTTTCAGGTGAAATTAAAGAAGGGAATAAACTGTCATATAAGCTGGTCCGCCCGGATAACAACCCTTTGGAGATAGGGTTCAAGGTGGTCGAGTTGAAACCCAATCAAATCCTGAACCAATACGGCGGCATACCGGGGGTGTTTACATATGACCATCGATATGTCCTGGAAGAGCTTGAAGGCAATACCAAAGTAGTCATTCATGAAGATTTCAGGGGGGTAATTGTTGCCTTCTGGAATCCTACTTGGGTCCAAAATGCCTATGCAGATCTGCTGCAATCTCTTCGGGATCATGTTGTAAAATGATCAAATTGAAGGACATCGTCGACAAAGACCCTTCCTTTTACCATTCTACAGAATCTATACAAGCTTCAGACATATTTATACATCTGTAGTTGCTCACCTTATTAATCTTGTATTGCTAATTTTCAACTGAAATCTTATGAGGCTGATATCAAATATCTATATGGGCCTGTTGCTCTTATCGGCAGTAGGAATGCTGATCTGGGGGCTCGCAGGATTCTTTGAATACTTCACAGGGATAGTCCCTATAATCGCGCTGCAAAACGCTGCTTATCCAAGTGGTACTCAGTTCGTTCATTGGTTTCTCATCACGCTGACCGGTGGGGCCTTTCTTACAGGTTATATCACAAGATGGAAGTGGACACCAATCCTTATGATCCTTCTATACTCTAACTTAGGGGTGCTATGTACCATCCAAACCTTTGATTTCATGTCGGAGCAATGGGGGTTTTCGGAGTATTACACGGAAATGGGTTTGTACGTGGTTCATTCATTATTTCTTCTTTTTTCTAAGGTCTCCAGGTCTCGATTTGGGTTCGATCTCATAGGTAGCAGCAAATGAAAAGAGTGATCATTGCAGGTGCATCAGGAATGGTTGGGAGTCTCCTCCTTGAAAACTGTCTTGCATCTCGCCAAATATCAGAAGTGATCTCATTGGTCAGAAAGAAAACCACAACGCAGGATCCGAAATTGAAAGAGGTCCTGGTTGAGGATTTCACTGATCTCTCATCCGCCGCGGAACAATTCCAGAATATCGATATTGCATTTTTTTGTATCGGTGTTTATACGGGCCAGGTTCCCGATGATCAATTCAAGGTGATAACTGTTGATTATGCAATTGCCTTTGCGAAGGCGATCAAATCCATAAGTCCCAATGCAACATATTGTTTGTTGAGCGGTGCTGGAGCCGACCGCTCAGAAAAAAGCGGTGCATCCTTCGCTCGCTATAAGGGAATGGCAGAAAACCGAATTTCTGAACTGGGTCTGAAGTTCTTTTCATTTCGCCCGGGCTATATCTATCCTGTTACACCAAGGAAGGAGCCCAATATCATGTATAGGGTCATGAGGATCTTATATCCGTTGATAAGGTTAATGGGTTCAAGTGGCAGTATTAAGTCCACCGACTTGGCCTCAGCAATGCTCAAGGTTGGCCTGGATGGTGCAAGCTCCGAGGTTCTGGAAAACAGGAGCATCCTGCAATACGCCTAAGGCTCTTCTACCCTTCTCTTCAATTATTTAAGCATTCCTTTAAGGGATTCAACCCTCCTACCTGCTTCCTTTTTCTTGCACCCTGAATCAAAGGAAAAATATATACAAGGTTCAGAGAAATCTATACTTAATCGAAAAGCCTCTGCAATACTTTGGCCTTAAGAATTATGAAATAAATCGACTCTTAAAGTCAAAAAACAAAGCACTATGAAAAAGCTGGAAAACAAAGTAGCAATTGTTACCGGAGCAAGTGGAGGCCTGGGAAGAGCAACAGCAATAGCCTATGCCAAAGCCGGAGCAGATCTTGTTATTTGCGCCCGCAGATTGGAAAAACTCGAGGAGGTATCAAAACTCTGTGAAGAACAGGGGGTAAAAACC